>JAJAYR010000195.1 GCA_026786155.1 Pyrinomonadaceae bacterium | reverse complement strand
CCGTCTGTCCGCCGTAGGCAATCTGCACAAGCGTCGACTCCTCCTGCGCCGCTGCCTTATTCGCATTAACGTACTGTCGCGCCTGAATAACCGCCGCTAATGGTCGAGTCGCCATCCTCTATTCAATCGCCGGAAACCTGCCTGCTGCCGCTCTCAGTCGAATCGCTTGGGCGATGCCGCAGGATGTATTTTGAGATGCTCACACAACTGCCGTTTGACCGCTGTTCGCAACTGACCTTCGATGGATTAATCGAACATATTTTTGCCGTCGTTAAAAAGGATTACTCGACCCGCCGGATGGAAAGCGAAATTGCCCGTCGTGTGCTGATGCTCGTCGAAAAAAGCAGCAGCGCGTCGGCGTAATTTTATTAGCGGGTTCGCTCCTTTTGGAAATATGAGGGGCGTTGACGACGGGAATTTTATGGCAAGAAAAACCGGGCGGCAAGGGGTAGTCATTTGAGCAATTATCAAAGCGACGAATGAGCGTCATACTCGGCGGTTTTCAGCCGCAAAGTTTTAAAACATTAAAGGCGCAAGCCGTTTCCAACCTGCGCCCTTAAATGCCGCTTTGACGTTCTTTGATAATCCAAAAAAGTGTCTTTGACGCGGCTCGAAAAACCACGCCTCGAACTGCATCAATATACCATCAGTCACTCAAACACACAAGGGAAAAAGTCGGCAGGAAAAAAGTATTCAACGGCTGCAATGCCAAGAGAAAAAGCACACTGCCCTTCAGCCTTCGCCGCCTGCCGCAATTATCTCTGCCATAGATTTTTTGATGTTCCATTTGGATGCCCTATTTAAGCGGTTCGCCTAAAAAACTGGAACGCTTTTGTGACCTCACAATATTATTTAACAACATTTAACAACGAAGAAAATAAGCTCCGGCTGACGGTTACTTCATCAGAATGTTTTGTTTGATTATTCCGAACGCGGATTACTCAGTATGCGGTTGGGGTAAGTGCGCTATTTCCATGAATATGTCGCTCGCCATCTTTTGGATGACCGTTGACTCGAGCGTTTCACTATTCAGTAGTTTGACTTCCTGAATTGATAACTGATTGGCGCGGTCGTGAGCCAAATTTATCAATGTACTCCACTTCATAAAATTCTCTTTTCCTGGAGCTATTCGCCCGGTCTGATGTCCGAGGAAGAAAACGTAGAAAATGCTGCGTAAAACTATAATATTTCTCAATGCCTGTTCGCCGGTTGACAGGATGCCGTTCAGCAATCTTACGATAAGTTCAAATCCGTTATCCAGCTTCGTTTCGATACTACTCGTGCGCCGGGCGATGTCGGAAAAGTTATCTTCGTTCTTAGCCGTGGATTCTTTAATTAAATTTTGAAGTATTTCGATATGATTCGACTGGGCGACAAGCTGCTTTTCGACGGCGAGTTTGATCGAGCGTTGGATGATGCTGTGATTAAGGTTATTCGATAAATCTTCGGTCGCCGATTCCGCGACGATTCCGATGTGAACATAGTATCGAACGGCTGCCGCTTCGGTTTCAAATCTTTTATCAATTGATTTGAATTCGCGCACCATCCTGCCGATGTGATTTTTGTCTCCCACAAACAATTTTACATAGTTTGATATTTTGCTTACCTGCTTTAGTTTTGCCATCGAAATTATCTCCTTTTTATGATCCTAAAATCAGCCGTCTGCTTTAGCGGCGTTAAATTTTTTTAGCACTTTTTTGACATTTTAGCAAAAAAACGTCTAAAAAGCCGCGTAAATGATGCAAACAAACAGCTTAGCATTAAAAGTCAGGAGGTCAGATTGGTAATGTTTTGCTAACCGGTGCAAATAAAAGGGTTTAGCGCAATATTGCAAATCGAAAACTCGATATGCTCCAACACCCGAAAAGATGTGTGAATTGGGCGTGTTTTCAGGTAGTTTTTATTGGATATTGGGATGCGTGTAAACAAAAATAGAAAGGGAAATAGTTGTTAAAAAGAATCGGGAATAAACCTTGCCGTAAACGAAGCGAACTACGGAATAGCCGGGGCGAAAATAGGCGGGTGATGAAGCCGGGATATGTAATGTGACAATGTTTGAAAACGTCCGCCGAAAACCGTTCCGAGTTGCTGACGTTATGCGGCATTACTACGGCGGATAACCGCCCGAAAATTACCCGGAATGGGTTGCCCGTTTTCCCGGTTTCATTTTGATTGAAAACATCTTCATCTTTTAAATTAAATCGTAAATCAACCATCCGAATCGGGAGCCGTGTGAATTGTTTTTTAATTCACACAGCGGTTGGTAAAATCGGGCTGCAAATTCTACCCGATGAATGGAAAAAAAACGGCGACAATTGACACGGCATTTCCATTCATCCATTTCACCGCTCCGGCTTTGAAATTCCGCGCCCGAATAACCCGCGCCGCCCGGAAATACCCGGAGATATAAAGTAAAATGGATACGTCCCCGATCAACTATCAAACAACCGGCGAGATGGCGAATTCAAACCGCGTGAAAATGATTTTAATGTTCCCGCTGATAGAAGGATGTGTCGGTAGTTTTCAAGAGAGCGATTTCAATCGGAAAAGCTGCACCGGATAAATTCGATGATCTCCCAAAATGAAGACGAGCGGAAACGGTTTTGAAGGTCGGGCGAATCTTCCGAAAGAATTTACGCGGCTTAAAATTTTCGCCTTCCTTTTCGGGCAACAAATAAAACCAACCCGAACTAAAACCTTGTTTTGCATCGTCAAATTTAATAAAAGAATTGCGATGAAAAAGTTGAGTGCCGGTTCCGGTGCAAACAAAAAAAAGAAAAAGCGAAACGGGAGAAAATTATGTCATTAAAAAAATCAGCCGCCTGTAGAAATGCGCCAACGGGAAACGGCAGCGGTGAACGCGGGAAAAGTAATATCAATTGGGGATTGTCGCCGCGCATCGTCCAGCCGAAGCGCAGTGATTTTAACTTTGATTCGGATGAAACGGTCGCCGTTCAAATTAGCGATGTTTATTGATTGATTCATAATTTTTACAGGGAAATTTCAATTTATTACTTGCCGCTTTTATTTTTCTTAAATTTGGAAAGCGCGCGTAATAATTCGGCATAAAATTTTATGCCGAATTATTATTTTGCCGGGAAAAATTGGATAGAATGCCGGTTAATCCTGAGTTTTCTTGATTTGACTTGCAGGTTAAATTACAAATTATTCTGCTTAAAATGAATTCGATTCAAAAGAATAGAAAGTTGTGCGTTTCAAAAGTTAATCTCGCGCCATATTCTAAAACCGGTGTTAACCGGAAATATTTCCGTTCTTTACAAAACAAGGTTTAGCCTTATACTTGAGACGGTTCATGCCGCGAAATTCAACCGATAATATGCAGCTTTTTTACCCCTTGAAAAAGCTCCCGCTTTTATCGGAATGGAAAATTCCCCGAATAATCCATCCGCTGATACTGCTTTGTCTGTTTGTCTGTTTCGTTTCCGCAAGTACCGGACAATACCGGATAGAAAACTGGTCAACCGAACAAGGTTTGCCGTATAAAACCGTCCGGTCGGTTCTGCAAACCCGCGACGGTTACGTTTGGGCGGCGACTTCGGATGGATTGGCGCGTTTCGACGGCATCCGGTTTACGGTTTTTAATACGGGAAACTCCGCCGGTTTGCTGAAGAACCGTATAGAGTTTTTAGCGGAAACTTCGGACGGAAGTCTCTGGATAAGCGGCGAAGATGAAGGTTTGTTTCGTTATTTCGGCGGACGATTTTCGTCGCTCTCTGTTGCCGACGGCTTGCCGAGCAACGTTATTTATTCGATTTACGCCGATAAAAATGCGAATCGTTTGACGATCCTGACCGAGAGCGGTTTAGCCGTCTGGCAGGATGAAAAAATCGTTTCCGTCGAAGAAATGCCGCAACCGCATCGCCGCTATACTACGCTGCTCGACAACACGGGAGCTTTTTGCATCAAGGAAAACTCGATTGTGCGGCGACACACCGAGGGCGGCATCGTTGAATACAAATTGCCGGACGATTCGCCTGAAACCGTGTTGGCAAGAGTTTATGAAGACCGCGAGGGCGCGGTTTGGATCGGCGTCTTTCATCTTCCGAGTCCGGGCAAAGCGAAACTTTATGTGTTCAAAAACAATCAAATTTCTGTTTTTACCGAGCGCGACGGACTGCCTAACGCATATATGCAGCAGATTTTGGAAGATCGTCGGGGCAGCGTCTGGATCGCTTCGGGGAAATTCGAAAAAGGCGGGCTGGTAAAATTTGAAAACGGAAAATTGCGCGCGCTGACAAAAGAAGACGGACTCATCGGCGTCGGCATCCTGAGCTTGATCGAAGACCGCGAGGGCGCGCTTTGGGCGGGAATTTCCGACAACGGACTGACGCGCATTACCGAAAAATTTATCACGAGTTTTACAAAGGAAAACAGCGGTCTCGCTTCCGACAACATTTACCCGCTTTATGAAGATACGGACGGCGCGATCTGGTCGGGCGCGTGGCGTTTCGGAAGCGAAAGAATCGGCGGGATAGACAAATTTGAAGATGGCGGTTTCAAGCATTTTGCGGGAGAAAACGAGATAACCTCGCTGGCTCCGACCTCGCTTTTCAAAGACCGCGAAGGCGTTTTATGGATCGGCGCTTTGGGCGGTTTGACCGAATTTGCGGACGGAAAATTTGTAAAATATACCAAAGAAAACGGTTTTCCGCACGGAAGCGTAAACGCGATTACACAAACGCGCGACGGAACGCTCTGGATAGCGACCGAAGAAGGCTTGACGAGCCTGCGCGGGCGAAAATTTACCGATTTTACCGTTGCCGACGGTTTGCCTTACTCCGAGCTGAGAAATTTGCACGAAGCCGGCGACGGCACGCTCTGGATCGCTTCGACGGGCGGCTTGGGAAGCTACAAAGACGGAATTTTTAAAAAATACGCCGGGATTCCGCCGATTCAAATTCGTTCGATTTATGAGGATGCCGACGGCACGCTCTGGTTCGGCAGTTACGATGAAGGAATTTTTCGTTATAAAAACGGCGAATTCACAGCCATTAAGCTCGAAAACGGTCTTTTCGATCAGGGCGCGTTTCAGATTCTCGAAGACGATTTCGGGCGATTCTGGATTTCCTCGAATCGCGGGATTTATCGCGTCAGTCGTCAGCAGTTGAATGATTTCGCCGACGGCAAAATTCCGTCAGTAACGAGCGTGGCTTACGGCGTTAAAGACGGGATGGCGGACGCCGAATGCAACGGCGGACGCTCGCCCGCCGGTTTTAAATCGCGCCGGGACGGAACGCTCTGGTTTCCGACGCAGAAAGGAATCGCGGTCGTCAACCCGAAATTAGTGTTGCCGGGCGGCGAGCCGCCGAACGTCGTTATTGAAAATTGTCTGCTTGACGGTAAAGAAACGGCTTGCAATGACGTAAAAATTTTACCCGAAAATGACTCGCTCGAAATAAAATACACGGCTTTGAGCTTTAACAACGCCGAACAAATTAAGTTCAAATACAAACTCGAAGGTCTGGACGAAAATTGGGTGGACGCCGGAACGCGCCGGCGCGCGTATTTTACGCATCTGCCGCCGGGCGAATATTCATTCAGAGTTTCCGCCGCCAATATTGAAGGAGTTTGGAACGAAACCGGCGCGCGTCTTAAAATCAGCGTCAAGCCGCCGTTTTACCGCACCGCTTGGTTTTTGAGCCTCGGCGTTGCGGCTTGTATCGGGATATTGTTTCTGATTTACAGCCGTCGGATCAGAAGTCTCGAACAACGTCGCGCCACGCAGGAAGAATTTTCCCGCAAGCTGCTCGCGTTGCAGGAACGCGAAAGCAAACGCATCGCCGCCGAACTGCACGACAGCCTGGGTCAGAACTTGCTCGTTATCAAAAATTGGGCATCCATCGGACTCAAAAATCCGGCGGACGCGAAAACCGAAAAACAGTTCGGCGAAATCAGCGAAACGGTTTCCGCCGCGATTGCCGAAGTCAGGGAAATCGCCTATAATCTGCGCCCCATTCAGCTTGACCGTCTGGGACTGTCGAAAGCGATTGAATCAATGCTCGAACGGGTTTTTGATTCGTCGGAAATAAATCTCACAACGCAGATTGATAATCTCAAAAGCTTTTTTCCGAAAGAAGCGGAAATCGCTTTTTACCGGATCGTGCAGGAAGCCGTCAACAATATCGTCAAACATTCCGAAGCGACGGAAGCGGGCGTTTCCGTCAGGCGCGCCGAAGGCGAGCTGCGGCTTTTGATTTGGGACGACGGCAAAGGTTTTGACCGGTATTTAATTTCACCCGAACGCGACGGATTCGGACTGACGGGAATGAGCGAGAGAGCCAGAATTTTAGGCGGCAAAATCACGGTCAATTCGATTGAAGGCGAGGGAACGACCATTACTTTCGAGACGAATTCAAACGTGAATAATCTATGAACACGCCCGTTAAAATTCTAATCGCCGACGACCATCCGATTTTTCGGCGCGGTCTGCGTCATTGTATCGAGGAGGATGCAAAATTTTCGGTCATCGGTGAAGCCGAAAACGGAATCGAGGCTTTGCGCTTAATCGCCGCGCTTAACCCCGACGCGGTTCTTGCCGACATTGATATGCCGGAAATGAACGGGCTGGATTTGGCGCGCGTCGTCCGGGAAAAATATCCGTCGCTGCCAGTCGTCATTCTGACAATGCACAAAGACAAAGCGATGTTCGACGCGGCTTTGGCTGCCGGAGCGCGCGGTTATGTGTTAAAGGAAAATGCCGCAAACGACATTAACGAATGTCTCAAAATGGTCGCCGGCGGCGGGCATTATATCGCGCCTTCGCTGTCGGGTTTTTTGCTCAGCCGCGCCGCCCGCGTCTCCGATTTTAGCGCAGCCACGCCGAGCCTTAAAATCCTGACCCGAACCGAAAGGCGCGTTCTGCGGCTGGTCGCCGAAGACAAAACCAGCCGCGAAATCGGCGATCTTCTTTTCATTCATCCGCGCACGGTGGACAGTCACCGCCGAAATATCTGCCAGAAACTAAACCTCCACGGCAGCCACGCTCTTCTGCGTTTCGCCCTGACGCATAAATCCGAACTCGGCGAATAAAGTTCAAGGTTCAAGGTTCAAAGTTCAAAGTTTTCTGCTTTCAACCTTGAACTTTGAACTATTCTATGTGTTAACACGCAGAAAAATTATGTGTTAATCGCCCCGCAATTTGCGTGTGTAACTCTATTTACACTTCCCGCCAAAGGCGCGTAAATTTCTAATTGCCAATGAAACTTTTAATCGTCGAGGACAACGCCCGGATGCGGAGAATGATCCGCCAAATCGTCAGCGATTGCGCCGAGCAGATTTTTGAATGCGCGGACGGCGCGGAAGCCCTGACCATTTACGCCTTGAATCGTCCCGACTGGGTTTTGATGGATATTGAAATGGAAGGAATGGACGGGTTGACTGCCGCGCGGCAGATCAAATCGGAATTTATGGAAGCAAAAATCCTTTTTGTGACCAATTACGACGACGCGGCATTTCGCAAATCGGCGTGTGAAGCGGGCGCGGTTGATTACATTTTGAAGGAAAACCTGCTCGACATTCTCCCGATTATTCAGCAGTAGGAAAAACAAACAAATAAACAAAAAAGGAGCAAAAAAATGAGAAGAACGATTTTAATTTTAACGATTGTCACGATGCTGAGCGGTTTTGTTTTCGGTCAGTCGAAAGCCGAACAGGAAGTCAGGCAGACGCTCGACGCGATTGCCGTCGCGCTGGTCAAAAATGATTTGACGGTTTTATCCAATCATTACGCCGACAGTTACACATTTACCAACGCTCAGGGCGAAACGATAGGCAAAGCCGAGCGTTTGGAACTGATTAAAAACTCGAAGCGCGAATTATTCACTTACGGCGACATGACCATCCGCGTTTTCGGCAATACGGCGGTCATTAACTCCAACCCGACTTTTATAAGCATCGGGGCAGATGGTCAAAAGACAAATATTAAAGACCGCAACACGATAACGATGGTCAAAGACGGCGGACGCTGGCAAATCGTCGCCGTGCAAAGCTCGAATAACCTTTTAGCGCAATCCGGCGGCAGCGACGATGTGCCGGTCATCCGGCAGACTATCACCGACTTGACGAACGCTTTGAGCCGCAACGATGTTGAAACAATCGGACGAATCTACGCCGACGATTATCAAATCACTTTGCAGGACGGCACGACGACGATGAAATCCGAGCGCATCAACGCGATGAAATCCGGCGCGCTCAAATATCAATCGCTGGTCGCCAATGATTTGAAAATTCGACAATACGGCAATGCGGCGGTGGCAAACTATCGCGTTACCGGCAAAGCCTTAACGACCGGCGGAGAACAAAATTTGAATCATCAAGCGACGGTCACGCTGGTCAAAAACGGCGGTCGCTGGCAAGTCGTTTCGTCGCAATTAACGAATATCGCCGCAAAGTAGCTGGCAAAGACAACCGGCGGGAGCAAATTTTGAAAAAATCAGGCGGCTGTCGCTTTTCGATGCGGCGACAGCCGTTCCACGCCTGCGGCAAAGCATTTTTCAAAAGAACAGGAGAAAAATTATGAAGCGAATTTACTTAGTTATGCTGCTTTTGAGTTTTTGCGTCCTTGGAGCGAAAGCCCAGGCGCAATCGTCGGAAAGAACCGTTACGGAAGGCTCGGTTTGGCGAATCAATTACTACAAAATCAAACCCGGAAAAGCAGATGACCACGCAAAATGGCTGCGCGAGTATCGGATGCGGATTCTAGACGGACAAAAACAAGCCGGGCTGATTATGAACTATGTGTTTTTTAATAAGCCCGTTATAGACGGCGCGGACGATTGGGACGTGATGGAGGCGGTCGAGTATAAAAATTATGCCGACGCTTTGGATTACAGCGCCGACCGAAGCAAGAAGAACGAGGACGTGAGCCTGAAAGTTTTCGGCACGGTCGAAAATCGAAAGAAGGTTTGGGCGGAACTGCGCGATGCGAGCCGCGACCTTATAACGAGCCAGATTGTCCGCGAAATGGTAATCAAGCCGATGAATTAAACAGCTTTTGCCGCGGCGATTTAATCGGCGGATGAGTTTTTCGGTTCGCCGCGGCAAACGGTTCTAACAAATTCGTGCGTCGTTTCAAACAATTCAGGAGAACAAAACAATATGAAAAAGCTAATGCTGATTTTGATGATCGCCGTCGGCGTGTCATCGGTCGCCTTCGGGCAGGAGAAAACGCCCGATGATTCAAAAGTTAAACAGCAGCCTATCTCTAATAAAGCCGACTATTCAGTTTCATTCAATCATCTGGCGCTTTCCGTAAAAGATGTTGACCGCTCGGCGGAATTTTATAAAAAAGTGTTAAATCTCGAAGAAATTACTAACAAAGGTAAAATGGACGGAATCAGATGGTTCTCATTAGGAGACGGAAAAGAACTGCATCTTATTTCGCTGCTAAAAGATGATATTAAAACGAATAAAGCCGTTCATCTTGCCCTCGAAACGTCCGGCTTCGATTCTTTTATCAAAAAACTCGAGTCTATGAAAATTACATATTCCGATTGGGCTGGAACTTTGAATAAGGTAAATAATCGAGCCGACGGAATAAAGCAGATTTTCTTACAAGACCCGGACGGTTATTGGATCGAAATAAATAATGTCGCTTCGAGATAAACCCCTCGAAGCGGCGGCTTTTTTTTCCTAAAAAATGCCGGATTATGGTGAAAAAACCAAATTAGAAAACAAGCCGAAACGGATGAATCTGCCCGAATCAATTTGAAAGAAGATGGATAAAGAACTATCCGCGGACACGAATCTGTCGCATTACCGCATCATCAAGCAAATCGGCGCGGGCGGGATGGGCGAAGTCTATCTGGCTGAAGATAAGCGGCTCGACCGCAAGGTCGCCATCAAAATTTTGCCCGCCGATTTTGCGGCGGACGAAGACCGTGTGCGGCGTTTTGAGCAGGAAGCAAGAGCGACTTCCGCGCTCAATCATCCGAATATCTTGACGGTTTATGACATCGGAACGCACGACGGCGCGGCTTTTATCGTCGCGGAACTTCTGGAAGGCGAAGAACTGCGCGGGCGTTTGAACGACGGCGCGATTTCGCAGCGCAAGGCGATTGAATACGCGCAGCAAATCGTCAGCGGACTTTCGGCGGCGCACGAGAAAGGCGTTGTCCACCGTGATTTGAAACCGGAAAATATTTTCATTACCAAAGACGACCGCGTGAAGATTCTCGATTTCGGACTGGCGAAATTGAAGTCTTCCGCGCTCGAAGGCGGCGCGGGTTCGGAAGACGAAACCAGAAAACCTTTGACGAATCCGGGCGTGATAATGGGAACAATCGGCTATATGTCGCCCGAACAGGTGCGCGGCGCGGCGGCTGACCATCGTTCGGATATTTTCAGCTTTGGCGTGATTTTGTATGAAATGTTGTGCGGACAAAAACCGTTTGCGGGCGATTCGGTCATTGAAACGCTGAACGCGATTTTGAAGGAAGACGCGCCGGAACTCGATTGCGATGAAAAGAAAGTTTCGCCCGCGCTCGAAAAAATTATGCGGCGGTGTCTGGAAAAGAAACCGGAACATCGTTTTCATTCGGCGCACGATTTGTGTTTCGCGCTCGAAGCATTGTCGGCTTCGACGAGTTCTTCGGGAAAGAATTTTACGACGGCAACGGCGTTAATTGATGAGAAAGCGAAACCGTCCGCTTGGCGCAGGCTGCTTCCTTGGATTTTCACGGGAGAGTTGGCAATTGCTTTAATCGCTTTAGGCGCGATGTATTTTTCAAATCGTTCCGCAAACGAAACTCGCGCCGCGCGGCTTTCTTTCAGCGTGCCGCCGGAATTGTCCTTTAACGATTTGTCATCGGATTGGGCGGTCATTTCGCCGGACGGAGAGAAAATCGCTTTTACCGCTTTCGGCGCGGACGGAAAGAGCAAGCTGTATATCCGCCGTCTCGATTCGGCGGAAGCTAAACAGCTGCCGGGCGCGGACAATCCGGTCGAGCCTTTCTGGTCGCCGGACAGCCGTTCGATTGCCTACGGTTCAAACGGTAAGTTGAAACGCTCCGACATTTCTTCGGGCGGAAACCCGCAAATTTTGTGCGACGCGGCGCGCGCTGTCGGCGGAAGTTGGAATAAGGACGACACGATTATTTTCGTTCCCGATTATCGCACGACGCTTTCAAAAGTATCGGCGCAGGGCGGCGAACCGCAGCCCGTAACATTCAAAATCGAAGAACAGGAGAATTATGTCGAAAGACATCGTTATCCATACTTTCTGCCCGATGGTCGGCATTTTCTTTTCGTGCGCGAAAGGAAAGGCATTTGGGCAGGTTCGCTCGATTCGCCGGAAATCAAAGAGATCGTAACGATGACCGATAATTCACCGGCTATCTACGCGCCGCCGGGCTATCTGATTTTTATTCGCAACGACGCGCTCGTCGCGCAAGCCTTCGATACGAAAAATCTCGCGCTTGCGGGCGAAGCGTTGCCGATTATTACCGGGCAGAGAAACGATTTCGGCGCGCGGCGGTTTTCGGTTTCCGACAGCGGCGCTCTGCTCTGGCAAGGGCTGTGGCAGCGCGATTATCAGCTCGCGTGGTTTGACCGCGAAGGAAAACAGACGGGAACGATTGACGCGCCCGCGAAAGTTTTTGTCGGGCAAGACCCGCACATTTCGCCCGACGGAAAACGCCTCGTCGTCAAAAGAGAGCAAAATTTGTGGGTGATTGATTTAGAAAAAGGATCGCCGCAGCGCGTTACTTCCACCTTTTCGCAGATGCCCGTCTGGTCGCCGGACGGAACTCGTCTCGTCTATTCGGGGGCTGGGGGTTTGGCGGTTAAAAACGCCAATGAATCGGGCGAAGGCGAAACGATTTTGCCGGGCGCAAATTTTCCCCGCTCCTGGTCGCCCGACGGGCGCTTTATCATCTACGTTCGGCGCGGCGTGAAAACGCGGCTCGATTTGTATGCGCTGCCTTTGTTTGGCGAACGCCGTGAACAACTGCTGCTCGATTCGCCTTTCGACGAGCTGCAAGCGGAAATTTCGCCCGACGGACGTTGGCTTGCCTACACGACGGACGAAACGGGCGATTACGAAATCTACGTCCAATCGTTTTCATCTGACGGCAAACTCGGCGCGGACAAAAAGCGTATTTCGCCCGGCGGCGGCAAACTTCCCGTCTGGCGGCGCGACGGCACGGAGCTGTTTTTCGTCGCGCCGGACGGAACGCTGATGTCGTCAGCCGTCAAAACCGCAGGCGGCGAATTTCAATACGCTGCGCCGAAGCCGCTTTTCAAAATCCGAATGCTGGCGTGGTTCGGCAATGTCCACGAATACGACGTTTCGCCCGACGGGAACAGATTTTTGATCGGAACTTTAATCGGCGACACGAAATTTCCGCCGCCGACCGTGATTTTAAATTGGACGGCGGATTTGAAGAAATGAAATTAGAAAACGGCAGCATAATCAATCAATACAAAATCCTTTCGCCGATTGGAAAAAGCAGAATGTGTGCGATTTTTTTAATTGTTAAGGAGTAATCATGAAATCCAGTAAATATAACAGGAGAAAGTTTTTAAGCACCGCTGCGGCGAGTGCTGCCGGCGGCGTTTTCGTAAATTCGACCGTTCATTTTTCCGCCGTCCAAGCTCAAACAAATTTATTGCTTTCCGGTCAGGACAACAAAAGCGAATATCTTTTTGCTGACGGTCTTACTTACTTAAATACCGGCACACTAGGTCCGTGTCGCCGCGAAACTGTCCGTGAATCTATGAAGATGTGGGAAGAACTGGAATCGCTGCCGTTGAAGTTTTACGGGCTATGGGGCGCGGAAAGTTTAGCCGAAAAAACAAGAACCGTTGCCGCACAGTTTCTCGGCTGCGATTTGAGTGAAATGTTGATTACCACCAGCACCACAAACGGCATGAATGCCGTTGCCCAGGGATTACGATTAAAGCCGGGAGATCGAATCTTGCTCACTGACCAGGAGCATAGCGGAGGTTTGTCGTGTTGGAGATATTACGCCAAATACTATGGCGCGGTGATTGATACCGTAGCCATACCAAAGGTTGAAAATAACCACGAAGCTATCTTAGAACGGATAAAAAAATCCGTTACAGAGAAAACCAGACTGATCAGCGTAAGTCACGTTTTCTCGTCCACCGGGCTTCGGATGCCGATTGCCGAAATCTCTGCTCTCGCCCGCTCAAAAGGCATTCTTTGTATCGTTGACGGCGCACAGGCAGCCGGGGCTATTAAGGTCAATGTCAAAGAGCTGGGCTGTCATGCTTATGCGACGAGCGGGCATAAATGGCTGATGGGACCCAAAGGAACCGGGCTGCTTTATTTGTCAAAAGATGCTCAGGATATTATTCGCCCGATGCAGTTTGACGAATCCTACAACACTTATAATAACGGAAACGGAGTCGTGAACTTAGCCTGTATTTTGGGCTTGGGCAAAGCTCTCGAATATCTCGAGTCGGTCGGCATAAATAAAGTCGAAAAACATAATTTGTCGCTTCAAAACAGACTGTCTGAAAAGCTCAGGAACATAAGCCGTTTAAAGATCGTCAGCCCTCCTGCCGGACAGTTTGCTTCACCGATGCTCGCCTGCGTTTTGCCGGATGCGGTGGACAGAGTCGCTTTTGTAAAAATGCTTTTTGAAAAGCATAAATTAAGTATCCGCGCCACGCACAAGGAATTTGGATTTAACGGAATAAGATTCTGCACGCACATCTTCAACACCGAGAAAGAAGTTGATTTCGCTGCCGAGGTTTTACATAAAGAGTTAACCTGAAACAAAACTCGCAAGCGAACACTGCGATTTTCGGCGATTTGTGCGATTTTCCTGAGTGAATTTAAGAGAAACGGACGGAAACAAATTTTTCATCGGGACTTTCGGCGGTTCAAAAGCCGCGCCGCCAACCATCATTTTGAATTGAATGATTGAACGGCGGATTTGAAGAAATAAAAGAGGAAAGTGCAAGAAAAAAATATGAGCCGAAAATTACTTTTTATCAGAGTCATGTTTGTGGTCACCTTGTTGACCGTCGGCGCGGTGGCGCAGAAGCAGATTGAAACCGGATTTTTGAATCGTTCGGTTTCGTTCAAAGGCGCGGAATATCGTTATGTCGTTTATGTGCCGCGCGAGTTCAGCCGTTCGCAAACTTATCCGGTTATCCTCGCGCTTCACGGCGGGGGCGAATACGGCAGCGACGGTTTGAAGCAGACAAACGGCGGTTTAGCGCGAGCCGTCCGGCTTAATCCCGAACGCTTTCCGGCGATTGTCGTATTTCCGCAGACGAAAGCCGACGGCACACCCGGCTGGCAGCAGGAAGGCGGTAAAGCGGCTCTGGCGGCACTCGACAAATCAATCAAGGAGTTTCGCGGCGACGCGCGGCGCGTCTATCTGACGGGTTATTCGGCGGGCGGCAACGGAAGCTGGTTTCTGTTGTCGCATTATCCCGAACGCTTCGCAGCGGCAATCGTCGTCTGCGGCTTTATCTTTAAATTCAAAGGAGTCACAAGCAAGGTTGACTATCCCGCGCTCGCGCCGCCGGACACGCCTGACGAATACGCCTACGTTGCCAAACGAGTTTCGCAAATTCCGATTTGGATTTTTCACGGCGACGCTGACCAAAGCGTTTCGGTCGAAGAATCGAGAAAGATGTTTGCCGCGCTCAAGACTGAAAAAGCGGATGTGAAATACACCGAGCTTCCCGGCGTTCCGCACAATGCGTGGGACCCGGCTTACGCGAGCGCAGAGCTTTTCGAGTGGCTACTGAAACAAAAGAAACGCTGATGCTTTCGGCGACTCGAAAGCTCAGCCGCCGACCGTAATTTTGAACTGGACGGCGGATTTGAAGAAATGAAGAGGAATCAAAAGTTATGAATCCGACAAAGCAAAAACCAACTGCTCCCGAAACGAGGCGAAAACGCGAAAAAATTTTATATTCGGCGGCGGTTGTTTTGCTGTTCGGTTTGTTCGCGTTTCAGCTTTGGTTTCACGCCGTCCGCGCGAGCGCGACGTTTGACGAGCCGATTCATACGGCTGCGGGTTATCGTTACTGGCAGTGCGGCGATTACGGGAGAGCAGAAAAAAGTGGGGGAGATGTGAGCAGAAAGAATTATCAAAATGATAATTCCGTTGAATACCCCGAAGGTGACATTCTCAAAGAACAATTTTCATAAATAAATCTCCCCCGCTTTTTTCTGCTCTCCAATTTAT
>JAJAYR010000194.1 GCA_026786155.1 Pyrinomonadaceae bacterium | reverse complement strand
TCCGAACACCGCGCCGTTTATCAGCAAACTGCTGATTCAGCAATTCGTTACCAGCAACCCGACACCGGCTTACGTCAGGCGCATCGCCGATGTTTTCAGCGATGTTCAGGGCGGCGGCGCTGACCGCGGCAATCTGGCAAAAGTCATCCGTGTGATTCTGCTCGACCCGGAAGCCCGCGGCAATAACAAAACCGACCCGGATTACGGTCATTTGAAAGAGCCGGTGCTTTATGCGACGAATTTCCTGCGGGCTTTAGATGTTCGCGGCGCAACCCGGACGAATCCGAGCGACGGCGTTATCAACGGCTTGACAATAAATCTCGACCAGGATGTTTTCAATCCGCCTTCGGTTTTCAATTATTACCCGATGGATTACAGCATTCCGAACACGAGTTTAGCCGCCCCAGAATTCGCTATTATGACGACCGGCACAGCGTTGAAGCGTCCGAATTTGATCAACCAATTCATTTTTAACGCGACCGGCACCGGAATCGCGGTGAACGCCGCGAATGGCATCCCGTTCGGAACTTCGATTAGCTGGGCGCGTTATCAGGCAACGGCGACGACTGACCCGACCGGAGAGTTGCTGGTGGACACGCTCAACCGCGAATTACTGAACGGTTCGATGTCGCCGCTGTTCAGAACGCAAATGCTGAATGCCGTGCAAGCCGTCGCCTCCAGCAATCCGTCGAGACGAACGCAAAACGCGCTTTATTTGGTGCTTACTTCGTCGCAATACCAGGTGCAGAGATAGTCAAATTTGGAATGCCGTTATCTTGAAGGCAAAAAATAAAGCCGACGGAATACCGGCGTTTCAATCGAAAGACCGAAGGAGAATTATGAAAGAAAATAGAAGAGAATTCTTAAAAACATCCTGCAAAGTTTTAAGTATGACGGCGTTGGCGACGCAGATGCGTCATTTCGGTTTAATCAGCACTCTCGCGCAGGAAAAGGAAATGGCGAACGGCGGCGACGGCGGCAATTATAAAGCTCTCGTGTGCGTCTTTTTGGAGGGCGGCAACGACAGCAACAATACCGTCATTCCGAATTACGACGCGGGTTACGGTCAGTATGCGGCGGCGCGTTCGGCGCAGGGTTTGGCGATTCCGCGGGCTAATTTGCTTTCCGTCGCGCCGCCCGCGATGAACGGCGACGCTTACGGTTTGCATCCGAGTATGACGGATTTGCACGCGCTCTGGAATCAAAACAAACTCGCCGTCGTCACCAATGTCGGAACGCTGATGCAGCCGATTACCAGAGCGCAGTATCAATCCGGCGCGGCGCGTCCGATGCAGCTTTTCTCGCATTCCGACCAAAAAGACCAATTCAAAACGACGATTTCCAATTATCGTTCGACCACCGGCTGGGGCGGACGGCTTGCCGACCGGACGGCGAATTTGAACGGCGGCGCGGATTCCGATGATTAGCCAGATTTCCAGCGGCGCGAATGTTTTCAGCGTCGGCAACAACTCGACGCCGTTAATCGTCGCGCCTTCGCCGACACCGCTTAATCAAGTTTTGACTTTGAACGGATTCGGCACGACGGCGGACGAATTCGCCAGACGCACGGCGATGAATAATATCCGCACGGCAAATCTGGATTATTCGATGACCCAAGCCGCCAGCATTATCACGCAGCAGGCACTAAACGTCAGCCAGCAGCTTAGCACCGACCCGGTTTTGACCGCGACTTTTCCGAATACGACGCTCGGCAATCAATTAAGACAAGTGGCGAAATTGATGAAATTCCGCACACAGTTGAATATGAGCCGACAAGTTTTCTACGTGCAGCTCGGCGGCTTCGATACGCACAGCAACCAGATGAATGCACACGCTAATTTGTGGACGCAGGTCAGTCAGGCGTTGAAGGCGTTTTACGACGAAACGGTCGCGCAGGGAATTTCGGACGACGTTACGACGTTCACGATGAGCGACTTTAACCGGACGCTCAATCCGGCGGGTTCCGGCGCGGGCGCGGGTTCTGACCACGCCTGGGGCGGACACCATTTTGTGATGGGCGGCGCGGTTCTCGGCGGCAACTTCTACGGCAAACCGACCTCGAACGGCTCGATTTTCCCGACGCTCGTAACCGGCGGCGCGGACGATGCCGAAACGCGCGGCAGAATTATTCCGTCCGTTTCGGTCGAGCAATACGCCGCCACTCTGGCAAGTTGGTTCGGACTTTCAAACACGGATATTTCCCTGGTCTTCCCGAACATTAACGCCTTCGGCAGCTCGAATCTAGGCTTTATGATGTGAGGCGTTTTCAGTAAAGCGGAAGCAATCGGCAGTTCTGTCAAGTGGTATTAAATTAAGCGGCGGCGAATGTTAAATCAAACACATTCGCCGCCGCTTAATTTTTTGCTGATTGCTTCTGATGCTGCCTGCCGCCGTCGCTAATTGATTTTTGGCTTGTGCTTTTCAAATCGCCCGTGTAAAATTGACATTAAAGTAAAGATTCAAATTTTGAATCGTTTGAAATTATCAAAAGGAGATTATAAAAAATGTCAGCAGTAGCAGCACCGACGGTTGAAGTAATGGTTACGCCGAGCGCGGCGAAGGAAATCAAAATTTTTATGACGAGCGAAGACGATTTACCGGAAACGGCGGGGCTTCGCGTTCGCGTTGTGCCGGGCGGTTGTTCGGGTTTTCAATACAGTTTGAATATCGAGGAAGAATCGAAGAACGGCGATTTTATTATCGAAAAGGAAGGCGTTCGGCTGTTCGTGGATATGTTCAGCGGGCAGTATCTGAACGGCATTCAGATTGATTACACATCGAATATGATGGGTTCGGGTTTCACGTTTGAAAATCCGAACGCGACCGGCGGCTGCGGCTGCGGAACTTCGTTTTCGGCGTAATTTTCCTGACAATTCAAATTTCAAAAAGACGGTTTCGACCGTCTTTTTTCGTTTTACGCTTTACGAATCTAATCTAAATAGCATAAAATTTATCCACTCTCAACTCGAAAAAATTGACCGACCAAACATCGCTTTGACAACCTTTAAAAATTAGAAAGGTTTTGTCTTCGACGAAATTTTTTGAAAATGAATTTGCCTTCCGCCAGTAATTTTTGAGCGGGCAGATTTTATCGAACGAGGCTTTACAAGAATAATGCGCGGATTATTTTTTTGACTGCTTGCCGATGGCAAGTTCACCGACAGGAATACAAAAATGAAAAAAATGAAAGAATCCAAAAACCGGCTTTTTCTATCGTTAGCCGCAATGCTTTTGATATTTGCCGTTGGGCAGACAATGAATAAAGTTGACGCAAACCAAACGGCGGAATTGAAAATCAGACGCGAAAACAACCAATTTGTTTTGAGCGCGGGCGAACTCGGCAAGTTTCACCGCACGACGCGCGAAGTTTCCGACGCACGGGCGATAAATTTACCCGAATCAAAGACCAAAGTTTTGACGTGGAATGAAACGGCGGAAAGCGGCAACAAAGTTCCCTTTTACGCCATCAGTCTGGACGGAAAAACCGTTGCGAAAATTCAGGAAACTTCTTTTGATTTAAAACTGCGGTTTGCGAAATTTGACCCGCTCGTGGAAGTTCCGGCAACGCCCGACGCTTTGACGGCGAAAACCGCGATTGATGCCGACGGCGTTTATATCGTCCAGTTCGTAACGCAGCCGCTCGACGAATATCGTAACCAAATCACCCAACTCGGCGGCAAAAATTATATTTACCTGCCAAATCATTCGTATCTGTTCGGAATGAACGCCGCCACGAAAAAAGCGGTCGAAAAGCTGCCGTTCGTCCGTTGGGTCGGGCGTTATCAACCGGCTTACAAACTCGAAGAGTTTTTAAGCGAAGGTCTGGCGAACCGCACTTTGCCGACGGCGCGTTACAACATTATGGTCCTGGAGCGCGGCGCTCAAATGCAGGGCAAACTCGCGCGAAACATTCAAAGTTTGGGCGGCAAAGTTGATTTAGTCGTTGCCGAAGGTTTCCGAATGGAAGCGACGCTTTCGCCCGACCAACTGGTCGCTGTCGCCAATGACGACGACGTTTTGTTCATTGACCGCTGGAGCGCACCCGAACAGGATATGGACATTGTGCGCGCGGTCGGCGGCGCAAACTTTATCGAAAACACGCTCGGATTCATGGGGCAAGGCGTTCGTGCCGAAGTTCTCGATGCCGGATTTTTGGGAACGCACACCGATTTTAATTCGGGCTTGCCGCCGATTGCTCACGGCTCGAACAATGTTGACAGCCACGGCACGGCAACCTACGGCATCAACTTCGGGCGCGGCACGGCAAATCCGGCGGGACGCGGAATGCTGCCCGAAGCGCAGGGCATTTTCGCCGACTACGATTTTTTGACCAACCGCTACACGCACACCGCCCGACTCAAACAAGCACCGTATAAAGCCGTTTATCAATCGAACAGTTGGGGAAGTTCGCTGACGACTCAATACACCACGATTTCCGCCGAGATGGACGACATTTTATTTCTCAACGATTTCTGTCTGCTCAACTCGCAAAGCAACGCCGGAACGCAAAGTTCGCGTCCGCAGGCGTGGGCGAAAAACGTCGTTTCAATCGGCGGCATCAGTCATCTGAACACGGCAACTCTCACCGACGACCGCTGGACCAGCGCGAGCGTCGGACCGGCTGCCGACGGGCGCATCAAACCCGAATTGGCTTATTTTTACGATAATATCTTCACTACTACCAGCAGTTCAACCACCGCTTATACGGCAGGTTTTAACGGCACGAGTGCGGCGACTCCGATAACCGCCGGACATTTCGGCATTTTCTTTCAAATGTGGCACAACGGCATTTTCGGCAATCCGACCGGCGCCACCGTTTTCGACAGCGCGCCGCATATGACGACCGCTAAAGCCGTAATGATTAATACCGCCGTCCAGTGGGATATGACTCTTCCCGGCGCGAATACCACGCGCGTTCGCCAGGGTTTCGGGCGACCCGATTTGACTAATCTTTACAACCTTCGCAATCGAATGTTAATTGTCAACGAAACCGACGTGCTGACGAATCTGCAAACTAAAACTTACGCTGTAACCGTTGCTTCCGGCAGCACCGACCCGCTCAAAGTTACGATGGTTTATGCCGACCCGATGGGCAGTCCGTCGGCGACCCAAGCCAGAATCAACGATTTATCTTTGAAAGTTACCGCGCCGGACGGCACGATTTACTGGGGCAATAACGGTTTGCTAACAAGTATGTGGTCAACTTCCGGCGGCAGGTCAAACATCGTGGACACGACCGAAAACGTCTTTATCCAAACTCCGGCGGCGGGAAATTGGACGATTGAAGTCATTGCGTCGGAACTCGTGCAGGACGCGCGAACGGAAACTTCCGGCGTGATTGATGCCGATTACGCTTTGGTAGCGAGCGGAATCGCTAATTCAACCCAAGCCGCCCGCACGAAATTCGATTTCGACGGCGACGGCAGAGCCGATATTTCCGTGTTTCGTCCGGCAAGCGGTATTTGGTATTTGAATCAATCCGCGAACGGTTTCGCCGCGAAGACTTTCGGCACGTCAACCGACAAACTTGTTCCCGCCGATTACGACGGCGACGGTAAAACCGATGTCGCCGTTTATCGCGGCGGAATTTGGTATCTGCAACGCTCCGCTTCAGGATTTACCGGCATCGCGTTCGGTGAAAGCAGCGACGTTCCCGTTCCGGCTGATTACGATGGCGACGGCAAAGCCGACATCGCCGTTTTTCGTCCGTCAAACGCCGCCTGGTATAGATTAAATAGTTCCAACGGGCAATTTGTCTTCGCCAACTTCGGTATTTCCGAAGACAAACCCGTTCCGGCGGACTATGACGGCGACGGACGCGCCAATATCGCCGTCTTCCGTCCATCAAACGGCACCTGGTATACTTCGCAGAACGCAGCAATAAATTACGGCGCAATCCAGTTCGGCGCGGCGACGGACAAACTCGTGCCAGCCGATTATGACGGCGACGGGAAAGCCGATGTCGCGGTCTTTCGCGGTGGAGTTTGGCATCTCAATCGCAGTCAAGCCGGAGTCGTCAGTATCGCCTTCGGCTTGGGAACTGATTTGCCGGTTGCCGCCGACTACGACGGCGACGGCAAATCCGACATCGCCGTCTTTAGAAACGGAACTTGGTATTTGAATCGTTCACAAGCCGGATTCACCGGCGT
>JAJAYR010000193.1 GCA_026786155.1 Pyrinomonadaceae bacterium | reverse complement strand
TAAGCGTCTTGAGAAACGCAAAAAAATTCTAGCCTTAGCGAAAGGTTATTACGGAAGAAAATCGAAAACATACCGTTCGGCGAAAGAAGCCGTGGAACGGTCTTTGAACTTTGCCTACACGGGCAGAAAGCTGAAAAAGCGTGATTTTCGGCGGCTTTGGATTGTCCGCATCAACGCGGCTTGCCGTTTGAATGAAATGAAGTATTCGCACTTTATGCACGGTTTAAAGGTTGCCGGAATCGAATTGGACAGAAAAGTTCTCGCCGATTTAGCCGTCAAACAACCCGAAGCATTTGCCACTTTAACCGGACAAGTTAAGGACGCGATGAGCAAACAGGCAACTGCTTAATTTGATTTTCAAAAAGAGTAAATTGTGAAATTTCGGAAAGCGTTCGAGTAATAATTCGGACGCTTTGTTTTTTGATAGAATAACCTGTGCTAAAATCCATCTATGGCAAGCGTTTTCAATCCGTCGTTAAAAGAAATGGCGCAAGCGGCAATCAATCAAAAATTGATTCTGCAAGGTGTCGGCTGGGATTTTTACGAGCGGGTTTTGAAAGAATTTACACATTCAAACGCGCTGCACTTCGCTTATGACGATGGATTTCTGGAGATTGAAGTGCCTTTATTTGAACACGAAAGACCGACTGAAATTTTGCGAGATTTAATCACCACAATCTGCATTGATAAGGAAATTAGTTATATCAATGCCGGTTCGACGACGTTTCGCCAACGCGCCAAATCCAAAGGCTGCGAGCCGGACACGGCATTTTACATTCAAAATGAACGCCGTATTCGCGGCTTGAAGCATCTCGACTTGAATCGAGACCCATCGCCGGACTTGGTAATCGAAGTTGATATAACCAGTCCTTCGCTCAACAAAATGCCGATTTATGCGGCGTTAGGCGTATCTGAAGTTTGGCTATACAAAGGAGAAAAAGTTATTTTCCTGAAACTTTACGGCGGAGTTTATCAGGAAACGGCAAACAGTCCGGCATTGCCTTTTCTCGACAGCCGAACGGCGCAGAGCTTTTTGGAAAAAGGTTTTACGGAAAGTTCGCTGGAATGGAATCGCGCAATCCGCAAATGGGCAAATGAGATTGATTGAGAAAAGTCGGTTGAAAATTCAGTGAAGCGTTCGAGATGAAATTCGGACGCTTTTTTTTGATTTTGCCGAATATAACTTTCTCATTTACACTTTATCTATCGTTTGAATGAATAGAAGCAAAGCTGAATTATTAACAATCGTCGGGATTTTTTGCTGTTTATTCGCTTTGATAATTTTGATTTTCAACGCCGCTGAAATTTCAAACTTTTATTCTTTACCGCCTTTATTTTTCGTTGGCGGAATCGTGTTGATTGTTCTTTCGCTGGCTTATCACACGGAAAAATAATTTCAGTCGGCATCAAATTTTTATGTCTGAAGAAACAAAACAGGTCGAACAGATTCGGCGAACATTTGAAACGAATTTTGCGAAGTTCTCGCATTTACGCTCCGAATTCAGCGGATTAAATCTGGCTGAAGCGGAAAATTTCCAGCGCGATTTAGCCGAATTAAAAACCAACCACACCGGCAAAAAGTCGGAAATCGCGGGCGCGAAAAAGTTAATCGGACGAGTCGCGCCGGAAGAAAGAGGCGCGTTCGGTCAATTGGTGCAGACGATTGAAAAAGAAATTGTAACGGCGATTGAAACAGCCGAAAGTAATCTGAAAAATTTTATTTCGGAGGCGAAAACCGAGCGTGAAAGATTGGACGTAACCTTGCCCGGAACGCGCCCGCGCGAAGGTCATCTGCATCCGATTACGCTTTTGAGGCAGAAGATTGAAGATATTTTCGTATCCTTGGGTTACGCGATTGAAGACGACCGCGAAATTGAGACCGATTATTATAATTTCGACGCGCTCAACATTCCCGAAGGTCATCCGGCGCGTGAATCGCAGGATACATTTTATACGACGCACGGCTTCGCGCTGCGTTCGCAGACTTCGACCGTGCAGATTCGCGCGATGGAACGGCGCGGCGTTCCCATCCGAATCATCGCGCCCGGCAGAGTTTTCCGCCGCGACACGCCCGATTTGACGCATACGCCGATGTTTCATCAAATCGAAGGCTTGTGCGTGGACAAAGGAATCACGATGGCGCATCTGAAAGGCACAGTCGCCGAGTGGCTGCGCCGTCTGTTCGGCAAAGACACAAAAATTCGTCTGCGTCCGAGCTACTTCCCTTTCACCGAACCGAGCGCGGAATTCGATTTTTCCTGTTTCAAATGCAATGGAACAGGCACGTTTGAAACGGAACGCTGTCGCCCGTGCAAAGGTTCGGGCTGGATTGAACTCGGCGGTTCGGGAATGGTTCACCCGAACGTCTTAAAAGCCTGCGGCGTTGACCCGCAAGTCTATTCGGGCTTCGCCTTCGGCTTCGGTTTGGAAAGAATGTGTTCGCTAATGTATTCGCTCGACGATATTCGCTTGATGTTCGAGAACGATGTCAGATTTTTGGAGCAGTTCAAATAATGTCGGCAGAAAACTTTAAAGTAACGCTGATTTTTAAGCGGGTTCGGCTTTCTTCGATTCGGGCAGCGGCGCAGAATGTTTTTCGTTTTACCTCTCGCTCATCATTGATAAGGTTTCGCCCAACTCTATCAAAGCCATTTCATCGAGAAAAGCCAAATCGTCCAATACTAGGAACATTTGTATTTTACGGTTCTCCATTTTCAGTAGATATTCGATTTCCTGTAACGTGAAAAGACTGTGTTGGGCGTCGCGCGTTTTAACTTTATTGACCGTGTAAGCTCGGTCGGTTTTCAACGCCTGCTTGATTTTGTCGAACAAATACTTGCCGGAAGATTTATATTTGTAACCGCAGAATTGGCACTTTCTCGAATCGAAAGGGATAAAGGCGAAACACCCGCGACAACATCTTTCTCGTCTTCTGGTTTTTTTCATATCCGGTTATAAACCTCAGATAATGCAGATGAATAATAAATTGAAATTTGGAATGCTATCATTTCCAATCGAAGACTTTTCGTATTCAACTGGAAACGGCAAACGATTCGGGCAACCAACGGTTTTATTAAAAAGATTCAATACACAGAATTATTCACAGAATTACTAAATTAAAGATTCACCGCTCGAAAAAGCCCGTTTGGTTTTCTCATAAAATAGATTTCACAAGCGCGGCGCGGCACGAATAACGCCGACAAACGAAATTTTACAACGCGAATGAGTTTTAATTTCTTTCTTGTCTTTTGAGTATTATAAATTCAGAATAGTCTTTCAAGTTTGACGGCGAATTAACGGGCGAAAAGTTAATTGGGCAAATGAAAGTTTGAGTTGAAGGACTTCAAATTATCGAAGAAATTTTTATGAACATCAGTTACAACTGGCTGAAAGATTTGGTTGAGATAGATTTATCGCCGCCGGAATTGGCGCGGAAATTAACGAATGTCGGTCTGGCGGTCGAAGGCATTCACGAATTCGGCGACGATTTCGTTTTCGATGTTGATGTTACGTCGAATCGCGGCGATTGTCTTTCGCATCTCGGCGTGAGCCGCGAAGTTGCGGCAATTACGAATTACGAATTACGAATTGCGAATTACGAAACTCAAAAATTAACGACTGAAAATCAACCTTTGGTTTCGATTCAGGACGCGGATTTGTGTCAGCGGTTCACGGCGCGAATCGTTCGCAATGTCAAAATCGCGCCTTCGCCCGAATGGTTGGTCAAACGGCTCGAAGCGGTTGGTGAGCGTTCGATAAATAATGTCGCGGACATCACGAATTTTGTCATGCACGAACTCGGTCAGCCGATGCACTCGTTTGATTTGAATAAATTAGCCGAAAATCGAATCGTCGTTCGCCGCGCTCGAAACGGTGAAACAATCAAAACTTTGGACGAGACGGAACGCGAATTAGACGAAACGATGCTGGCGATTTGCGACGCCGAAAAGCCGGTCGCCGTCGCCGGTGTGATGGGCGGATTGGATTCTTCGATTACCGATGAAACGACTGATGTGCTGCTCGAAGTCGCTTATTTCAAACGCGAAAACATTCGTCAGACTTCGCGCCGATTAAAACTTTCGACCGAAGCGAGCCATCGTTTCGAGCGCGGCGTGGACATCGAAAATTTGGTTCGCGCCTCGAATCGCGCCGCCGGGTTGATGTGCGAATTAGCGGGCGGCACAGCGGAAGATTTCGCTGACGTTTATCCGACGAAATTCACGCCGAAGACAATCGAATCGAAAGATATTCAATTTGCTGTGAAAAGATTGACGGGTTTGGAAGTCGAAGCAGCCGAAATCCTGCGAATCTTGGCGGCTTTGGGCATTCAACTCTCAACTCTCAACTCCAAACTCTTCACTTCTCCATCATGGCGGCACGACATCGCAATCGAAGAAGATTTAGTCGAAGAAGTGGCGCGAATCGTCGGTTATGAAAATATCGGCGAAGAGTTGCCGCCCGCATTCGGCGCGGGCGAGTATCAGCCGACCGAAAAACGCCAAAAGGATTTGCGGAAAACATTGGCGAATCAAGGCTTCAACGAAGCGATTTCTTACAGTTTTATTGACCTGAAACACGACGAAGTTTTCGCTGCGATTCCGAATCTAATCGGCGAAATTGTCGAGGAAAAATACGTTTCGCTGCAAGATTCAATTATCGAAGGCGCGATTCGGATGCGTCCGAGTTTGCTGTCGGGTTTGCTCGACGCGGTTCGCACGAATTTTAACCATCAACGGCGCGACATCAAATTATTTGAACTCGGAAAAGTTTTCGCCGCTTCGGTAAAAGAGGACGATTTGCCCGGTGAGCGCGAACTTTTGGCGATTGTCGTCAGCGGTAATGAACGGCTCGAAGGCAGAGCGATGCCGTCGCGTGAACTCGATTTTTTCGACGCGAAAGGCGCGTTGGAAACGGCGACTACCGCGATAAATGCGCCGCGTTTGGAATTTGCGGCGAAAGATGTCAAACACTTGCGAAAAGGTCAGTCGGCGGAGATTTCAGCAAATGGAAAAGCCGTCGGCACAATCGGGCGACTGAGTGATGAAATCGCGCAGAATTATAAATTCAAACAACCCGTTTTCGTCGCCGAAGTTGATTTGCAGACGCTTCTCGGCGAAAAACAGCAAACCGTTTTATATCAGCCATTACCGGTTTATCCGTCGGTCGGGCGCGACGTTTCCCTGCTCGTCAAACGCGGCGTTTCGTTCGCGGAAATCAAAAAAGCGATTGAAAATGAAAATTTTGAATTGCTCAAAAAGATTGAATTCGTTGACGTTTATGAAGGCAAAGGCATTGCCGACGACGAGCGTTCAATGACGATTCGGCTCGAATATCGAAGCAATGAACGAACGCTTTTAGAGGAAGAAGTCGAAACGGTTCACACCCGGATTTTGCAGAATCTCGAAACAGATTTGGGCGCGAAACAAAGATTTTAACAATTAGTTAAGATAAAACTTGAAGTTTTCGGCAAAAAAAAACATAATCAGACGGAAAGTTCAACAAAAATACCTTTTGGAGAAAAACCTATGAACGGTTTGGCAGGCATGGAGAAATTTTCGCATCTCGAAGACAAAATTTACCTGACCATCGAAAACGTCCGTAAACTGCGCGAAGAAAAAGAGCGCGTCGAACGTGAAATGAAATCCTTGCGCCACGAAGTCAGCAGTCTTTTGTCGGAAAAATCGCGCCTCGAAGAAAAAGTCGAAGATTTACTTTCCGAACGCGACGCGATTCAATTGAAAGTCGAAGCGATGCTCGACGCGATGACCATTATCGAACCGGACGTGGCGGAAGCCGTCCGCAGATAAACTATTTTATGCTCAACGGCAAATCAAAATCCGACAACGGTGTGGCGCAGTCAATCCGCGTCGAAATTTACAATCAAACCTACAACATTCGTTCGGACGGCGACAACGATTACATCTTGCGGCTCGCCGAATACGTTGACGGCAAAATGCGCGAAATATCGTCGGGAACGCTAACGGTGGACAGCTTAAAAGTCGCCATTTTAGCCGCTCTGCAC
>JAJAYR010000192.1 GCA_026786155.1 Pyrinomonadaceae bacterium | reverse complement strand
ATTTTTGTTTCCCTTAAAATCGGCGAGTTGCTCTCGCTGATTGGCAGTAAAAAAGTAAAACTTGGCGAATTTTTGCTTTTGATTTCCAAATTTAAACAGAAAAAGTGACGAAGCCCTTGTAACCTTATTTCTCCTTTATTCTATTTAACTCGGAAACCCGATTCGCGCAGTTTGCGAAGCGGCGATTTATACTGCCGCCGCTGCCGCATCAGCTTTTCGCGCTTCGTAATATTGGTCGAATAAATCAAGAAAAATGGAAACCACTATCGCTACGAATGCGAAAGTTGTTTTAGCGGCGGCACTTTCGGCGTACGGATTTCCCGGAACCGCCAAAGCCCAAATCAAAAATGAGATAATCGCCGCCAAGAGTTTCCAATATGGAAATTCGGAAAATGCGCTTTTCTTTATTTTTTGCTGTTCGATTGCTCTTATCACGATGAAAATCGAAGGTGTGATAATTAGCCCGATTATCCAATACAGCGGTTTCGGGGCGAAAAGAGTCGTAATCCATTGGTCGGCTGACGCGCCGGCATCGGTTTTTGTCGCTTGATCAATGGCGGCGACGGCGGAAACTGCGCCGAGATAAATCGTAATTGTTTCGGTCGGTATAAAACGAGCGAGTTTGGTGAGAGCCGTTTTTACTTCGGGCGGCTGCACATTAACGATAATGGGCGGTGTCGCGCCGCCATCATTTGCCATCGCTGACGAAGGTGAAATGATAACCGATGTCGAAGACGAATTGGATAAGACCGTGGTATTTTGCGGGTCGTCATTTGCCGCCTGCGCCGAATGTTTGATGATTAGAACCGGTTCCGTCGAACGGTTCGATGGTGTTGCCAAATCATATAGACTCATATTTTTTCTCCTGTTTTTTAATTTGATAGGACCAGGTTTCTTTAAAAAATTCGTCGAACATTTTTTCGGCTGTAGACATCTCGCTGATTATTCCGGGCTACGCCTGCTTTGAAGCAATCGGATTACCGCCAAGCCGTCAATGCCGAAGGACAAAGTGGCTCCCAGCCGCCTACAGACCTTTTAAACTCATTATTCGGGCAACGATACCGTCCAGCTTTTTCTTGTATTCGATTTTGCCGGTTGAAGTTCCGTAAGCGAACAGCGAGGTGAATAATGTCAAATCGGATAACATCCCGCTGATTTCTTCGAGTGTTGAGTTTTCGATTGCCTCGATGTTCTTCTCGCGGATGATGTTCAGATGTGCCTGTAGATTCGTTCGTTTATCTTCAATCAACGTCCGCCTGACCAGAAATAAACGCGCGCGGTTTTCATCGGACGGGTCATTTATTTCACTGTCGCCGAGCGGAAGCGAAGCCAAAGCCGATTCCCATCTCGCCTGTTTGCCGGATAAACCGCCGACCAATTCAGCGGCTGACGGAGTGCCGAGCGTTTGCGGCAGAAGCAGAAATAAAAAGGCATCGTTTTTATCGAAAATTTTATGCTGCGAATCGGCAACGACGATAAAATCCGCCCGGCTTAAAAGATTGTCGGAAATGTCTTTCAGATACAGTGCCAGACTCCTCGCAAACTCGCTTTCTTCAGCGGTAAGCGGAATATCTTTCTCCGCTTCGGACGACTGTTTCGAGATATTTCGGGAAGAGGAAAGTTTTTCTTCAGGTTTTATTGTAATCAACCACAAACGCTCCGCGCTTGCCCGGATTTGACCGACGAGGTTTTCAATTTTTACCGGCGGCTTTGCAACTATGCGCGATTCCGGGTCGTCGGATGGAACGGTTGCGGGATTGACGGCGTAACCGATAATCGCCTGACCGAGCGAGGTTTCCGAAACCGTGTTTTGAGCGTCTTGCGATACAGCCACATCATCCGATTGTCCCGTTGCCGGCAAGGTTTCTCCTTGTCTTTTTAGATTTTCCAGCCCGCTTTCCGCACGCGACAAAGGTATATTGTAGATGCTGCTGATTTGCTCCGCGTTAACCTGTCCCAGCATCTGGTTAATTTGCTCGGAGGAATTCAACTGATACACTTCAGGAATTTCTTTGATTTTGCCCGATTCGACATATTCGTTCACAACATTTTTCGCCGTTTGAATGACCGAAATGTGCTGTAGAGCTTTTTGGTCGGGAGTAAAACTCAACGGTTCATCCGATTGAAATTGCGGCAGAAAATCGCTTTCGGCGGCACGGGTTTGGAAACCGTAATCGGGCGGAAGTGAGTTTCTCGTTTTCTGCTTGTCGGGCATCAAAGCCTTTCGCGTCGCTGTTTTCATCTTCGCGGATTTCTCAAAATCTGCGGGATAGCGATTGAGGTGATTCCAGGCTGTCCACGGCGAGTCAACCAGCGGTTTATCAATAACACAGTCTGTCAAACAATTTTTCGGAACGATGTCGGCGTGGCGAATCGAATAGGTTTGAATACGCTTTAAACTCAGCCAGAGCATCGGCGGAAAGGGGAAAGCAAGAACCTCCGACTTTTCGTTATTGAGCAGCAACGCCCTGACATCCGGGTGGGAAGGGATTTCGCGCTCCAGAAAAGGAATCAATTGCTGGTTCATCAGCGAGAAGTATTCTTGAAAACTCTGTTTTTGATGCGCGGTAGTTTCGCGGTTTTGCTCGTCGCCGACTTCTTCCTCCAATTTCAAAATCGCGTAAGCCGCCAAAATGCCCAGCCACGGATTGGCGAATTTCTCATCCAGCAAAATATTCCAATCGTTTTTTATTTTATCGCTGTCGAGCAGCACCCGAACGTCAGTTTTGTAGCGCAAGAAATTTAAAACCGTTTCGGCGGCTTCGGCGGCTTCGGCGTTTTGTGGAAGACTTCGATGACGTTTCATACTGACATTCATCGTGCCGAGCGAAGGATAACGCCGCGATTGGATAAAAATCTCCGTCTGCCAGTTTCGGCAAAGATAAACGACTTGGTTGCGAACATTTACGCCGCGCCGTCCGCGCCGTAAAATGTAGCCGCCTTCGGGTAAATCGGCGTTGAATGCCAGCCAGCCTTCGCTCGCGCTTTTCCCCACATTTTCGGAAAAATCGGTGATGAGATTATTTCTGTCGTCATAAAGCTGCAAACCCTCGGTAAAGGTTTTCCCGTATTTCTGCGGATTGGACGTGCGGATAAACAAAAATAAACCACTGTCGCCCTTCGATTTTTTCCAGGTCAATTGACGGCTCATTTTTTGCGCCGCCTTGATTTGGGCTTTGTCGGCATTTTTTATCTGCTGCAGCGGCGTGGACGAGGTAAATTCGAGATTATCCCAGGCATCGGTGGTAACTTGCGTCAAACGGTCGGGGCGCACCGGCACCCATTCGCTTTCGGTTTTACCTTCAAGCGAGGTTTTAATTTGATAAACGCCCGGCGGCAACTCCGTTTCGGTCGAGTATCCGCTCGCCGATTTCGGGTCGGCATTGATTTTCTCCGCGGCGGCAACCGGATTGAACGAATCATCGAAAATCTGCACCTGCGAAGACCAATGCGGAACTTCGACTCTTAAAATGCCGTGCGACTCCAAATCCTTGCCGGTAGATTCTTCGTCTTTATTATTTAGATTGCGGAAATGAAAACACATATTCTTCACCTACGGTTGCGTTACTCAAATCGAGTTTTTCATAGCTCACAGGATTGGTAGATTCCAAGAAATACGGCGGAGCGATTCGTTTTTCGAGTGGAATATTCCAGACAAAACCACTTTGCTGAACGTCGAAAACTTCGGATTTATCGCGGTCGTATAAAATCAAACTGCCCTTAACGGTTTTTTGTATATTAATCTTCACGTTTATTTGAGACGGCGGCGGTAAAGAACCGGGTTCTTTGATAAGAATGCCTTCGCTGTTCTCATCTCTAATTTGCGCTTCCTGCGTTACTTTGTGGTCGACGGCAAGTTCTTTCACGCGCTTTTGGATAAAAGCGCGAAGCGAGGGAACCGTGATGCTGCCGTCGGTCAGGGCGGCTTGACCTTCGAGTCCTTCTAACAGAGCTTTGGTTAAAAGTCCGCGTCGTTCGCCGATGTCTTTGTCGGTTGGGGCGTATGACTGCTCGCCGTAGCCGGTTGCGAACACGAATAAATCTCTGACCTTTGGAATTTCCGCGGCTGCCGCGCCCGTCGCGTTTGGCAGATTACCGCCGTTAGCCAAATCCGTAATTGCATCAAACAGGCTTTTCATTTGTTGGACATTGGCAACGCTCTGGGGAGTAAAATTGTATTTAGTTTGTTCACGACAACAATCGAGAATAAAGATAATCTGCTCGAAATATCCGACTTGACGAAAGAGATTAAAGAAGGAATTAAGACTGATGCTATTATCGAGATAATTGAGACTGGCGTTTGCCATCGCCATTGCTATCTCATCCGCGTTGTCGGTAAAGCCGTGTCCCGAAAAATAAATATAAAGCCGCCGCCCGATTTTTTTGCCGCGATTGATGCCTAACTCATAAATTTTGCTTTTGATTGTATCCGCGTTCGGCTCTGCCTTGAGCCATTCAGGGTAAAAGGTTTCGCCCAAAATAGGAATTACCTGACCGTTGCCGGTCAATCCGCCGCCGTCAGGACGGCGCAGCCATTCGGCGAACTTGACGGCATCCTCAACGGCAGAATTCAGGGGTCGAAGACCCACGTAAGCCTTAATTCCGATAACAATGGCGTAATCTTTACTCTTATCGTCAGGCATAAATCTTTCTCCCGGCATTAGTCTTGCGGATGAAGCAATATCTCGGCGAAATTGCTTGTGCCGCGAGTCAAGACCGGATAAATCCGGTCGCTGTATAAATCATTGACGCTTTGTTCTCCGTCCCTGTTCACATCAATCCAGACTCTCAACGAACAATAGTTTTTCGGATTATAGGCTTCGTCCGAAAAATCTATCCGAAAGGGAATGCCTGTCGTTTTTCCCGAATCGTCAGATTGATGTTTGATATTACTGATTTTGGTTTCAGCCGCGATTCGGCTAGGCGCGTCGGCGAGGCTGATGTCTTCGAGAAAAATATACGCCGTTCCGCCGCTAAATGTCTTTGTTTCGGCGGAAATTACAATCCGCCCGTGAACAAACGACAAATTATTCCGGCTTTCCTTTTGGATATGCGGAACGGCGTTTTGCTCAGACATCGCCGCCAACCGTTTCACCGCTGCCTGCGGGCGAAGCATTTGCAGCTGCAATTTCGTCGCCGTTTGCGGACGCGCCGCCAGCATCTGCGACTGCTTCTAATTTTGACCAATCGAGATGCGGGTAGATTAACTTGATGGCTTCGACATCGCCTTTGCTCAAGCCGTTTCTTTGCCCGATCGGCTGACCGTCTTTGGCAACGATTGTCGGCTGCCCGTTGATGCTGAAAGCCGTTGCCGGATAGTGCATAATCGAGCCGAAATCATATCCGCCGACCATACTCGCATCCGTTACGTGCTTGGCAAAATTATGTTTATAGTTGGGGTCAACATTCGCTTCGACCACTTTGATAAAACTATCGCGGTCGCCCCGGCACTGTTCGTGAAAAAGACCGAGCGCGTGTCCTATCTCGTGAATCGCCGAGCCTGCGCTGCAGCCGGAGCCGAGAAAAATGTTTTGTTCTCCGTCGCCTTGTCTGCCAATCATTGACGAACAGCCGCCTTGACCCTTAAATATAACGTAATCAGGATCGGCAGCCGTGCGGACGCGAAAGCGAATCGGCGTTTTTTCCTGCCAGTGTTGGATGGCGGTTTCAACCCGCGCCCGCACCGACTCGTCGCCGATGACATACGGCATTACGCCGTCTTCCCAGCGATAAGTATCGTCTTTTATAACCAGACCTCTTGGTTGCGGGTCATTGCGAACTTCGTCCGCTCTGCCGAGAATAATATCGCCCTCGTAAATCGCCCAACCGTCAACTTCCGTAAATTGAATCGGTTCGTATAGAATGCCGCCGAGAGCGACGTTTTCAATCTCAAATGTCGCATCTTCGGGTTTTGTGCCGGAACGAAACATCTCAGCCGGTAAATCGAAAGTCGGCTCGGACTGCGGTGTATTGTTTGCTGATTCGTTTATCATAATTATTAAGCAGCAATACTTCGGACAGAATTAAGCAGAAATAATTGCAAAATTCCGTAGGTTTTCAAAGTGTTCTTGGTATTTTATCAAAGTTTGCTCTAAACCTAACTTGCCAAT
>JAJAYR010000191.1 GCA_026786155.1 Pyrinomonadaceae bacterium | reverse complement strand
GAAGCGTGGACTCTAAACGCTTTTAGTCAATTTTATTTTTGTTGAAGTGCTTAAGTATAAAAAGATTTTGAAACTGACAAAAACAACCGCAAAAAAACGCTTTGCCGTCAAAGCAAAGCGTTTTTAGTTTCAGGTCGAATTTTAGTTTTCAGGACTTGGCGAAGGCTGCGGAGTCGGTTCGTCGCCGCGTTTTTTCAGTTTCGGCGGCGCGTCTTTGGAACTGCTCGAACTGCCGTCCGTATCGGGAGCAGTCGAATCGGCTTCGGGTTGGCGACGTTTCAAAGTCGGTTTGCCCGCGTCCAAATCGTCTATATCGCTGGTGATTCCGGCTTTGACGTTCGACAATCTGAGCAGATGCGCTTTGACGCGCTGAAATTCCGAAGTGCTGATGACATATTCTTCTTTTTCAGCGAAACGCGCGACCAAAAAGAGGCTCGTATCACGGCGGTCAAGCGACTGCGGGTGCGACGAGAAAAGTTTGGCGACCGAGCCGGGCTTTTTCTTATTTCTCGACGCGAGTTTTTCAAACATCGTGGACATCGCCGTCGGATCGTAGCCGGACGCATAAAGATATTGCACACCGAGATTGTCGGCTTCGATTTCCGCGCCGCGCGAAAATTTCAGCATCGTCAAACCGCCTAAAATGCCGCCGCCGTTTTGCAGAACCGCGCTGACAATCGGACCGCCGAAAATAATTCCGGCGAGCATTCCGTAGTTCAGAGCCGTTCCTTTGCCTTGATTTTCCATCGCGTGGCGGGCGGCGACGTGCGCGATTTCGTGCGCCATTACGCCCGCGAGTTCGGCTTCGTTGTCGGCGGCTAAAATCAAACCTTTATTGACATAGAAAAATCCGCCGGGCAGCGCGAACGCATTTACTTCGTCGGAATCAATCACTTTAATCGTAAAAGGGACTTTCGCGTCCGAATGAAGCACGATATTTTGACCGATACGGTTGATATATTCAGTAACCACCGGGTCTTCGACTAATTTCGCCTGCTGTTCGACTTCCGTCGCAATCTGTCTGCCGATGGCGATTTCTTTTTCTCGTGAGCCGCCGAGCCAGCCGAAAAATTTGTCCGAACCGTCGTTGATTTTGCGTTTTCCAATCAGATTCGGATCTTCCTTCGGCGAAAGCGCACCTTTCGGATTGGTCGTTTGAGTGGTCTGCGCCGTTTGATTATTTAACGCTTCTTTTTTCTTGTTTTTCTTGTCTTTCTTACTCTGTTTATCGTCTTTTTTGGTTTCGGCGGTCGTCTGCGCCGCAATACTTACCGGATAAAATCCGACCGTGCCGAGCAAAACCGTGCCAGCCAAAAAAAACGAACCGAATTTGCGAACCGAATCTCTACGCATCTTAAAAGCCTCCTGAAACTTCCTTGTGTCTAAATGAATAATGTAGATTTTAACTTTTATTTAGTTTTAAATGCAACGAATTTTTTGATGCGAAAATTTGTCTCTAAGTTGCGAATACTAATGAAAAAAAGCACAGACAAAACTTCTGCGCTTTTCAATTTGATTTACAAAGGAAATTTAATTGTCGGATGTTGGCGCAACCGTTTGATTTTGCCGACTCTGCCGACGTTCCATTCTTTTCTGTTTCATTTCTTCCTTCATTTGGTCGAGTTGTGTTCGTTGTTCCGTTGTCAAAATCGCCAGAATTGAGGTTTGCAACTGGTCATTTGACGCTTTCATTTGGGTTCTGAGTTCCTTGAAACGAGTCTGCTCGTCGGCGGAAATTATGCCGTCGCGTTTTTTCATCGCCAGACCGCGCAGTTCTTCAAACTGCGGTTGATTCTGGATTTTGTGATTTTCAAAAACAGCGCGGGTTTGTTCTTTTTGCGCGTCGGTCAAATTTAATTTACCGAGAGAACGCATCATCATTCGGTCGCCGCCGTGTTTGCCGCCGCGTCCTTCTTTGCCGAACTTGCCGCGCCCGCCGCGCCGTTCAACTCTTTCCTGTCTTTGCATTGCACCGTCTTCGGTCGGTGTTTGCTGCGCCGAAACGAATGTGCCGAATGCACCGACGGTGATTGCCAAAGTAACGGTCGAAATAAACTTCTGTTTTAATGACATCGTAGTTTTACCTCTTCTGATTTTTATTATTGATTAGCCTGCGCTGTTCGCCTTCTTTGACGCTGCGAAGTTGATGATAGTCGAAAGATTTTCAGGGCGGCGTGTAAAGAATTGTAAAGAGCGAGGCGATTTATTTTCGACTGAAAGCCTTTCGGCATTGAACATTTGCCGTCGCCCAAGTAAAATGCGAAGTTTGGGTATTGAAAGAATCGAACAAAATTAAATGAGATTTTTATCGGAAATAGATTCGCCGAAGGATTTGCGGCAATTGCGCGTTGAAGATTTGCAGGAAGTCGCCGACGAGGTGCGCCAGTTTATTTTAGATACGACTTCGCGCGTCGGCGGACACACGGGCGCGAGTTTGGGCGCGGTTGAACTGGCGGTGGCGATGCACTACGTTTTCGACACGCCGAAAGACCGTTTGGTTTGGGATGTCGGGCATCAGGCATACGCGCACAAAATTTTAACCGGCAGACGCGACCAACTGCATACGATTAAACAATACGGCGGACTTTCCGGTTTTCTGCGGCGCGACGAATCGGAATATGACACATTCGGCGCGGGACACGCTTCGACTTCGCTGTCCGCCGCGCTCGGAATGGCGGTCGCCCGCGATAAAATCAAAGACGATTTTCACGTCTGCGCTCTCATCGGCGATTCGAGTTTGGCGGGCGGAATGGCGATGGAAGCCATCAATCAAGCCGGACATTTGAAATCGCGTTTGATTGTTTTACTGAACGACAACGAAATGTCCATCGCGCCCGCCGTCGGCGGTTTAGCCAGATATTTGAACCGGATTAAAGGAGCGCAGAGTTATCAGCATTTGAAAGATGAAATCGGCGACACGCTCGAAAGCGTTCCGCATTTCGGCGAACGGCTTCGCAAAGCGGCGAAAACCGTTAAAGACGCGATTGCGGCAGCGGTTCTGCCGGGCGCACTCGTCAACGAATTGGGTTTCAGATATATCGGCTACGTTGACGGGCATAACGTCGAAATGCTCGTCAACGCGCTCGAAGAGGCGAAAAAAATTGACGACGGTCCGGTTATCGTCCACGCTTTGACGACCAAAGGTAAAGGTTTTCCGAACCCGGAGAAAAATTATTACGCTTATCACGCGACCGGACCTTTCGACATTAAAACCGGCTTGTCGCCCAAATCGAGTAAGGTTTCGACGAAAACTTACACGCAGATTTTCGGCGAAACGATGTGCGAACTGATGGCGGCGGACGACAAAATCGTCGCGCTGACCGCCGCGATGCCCGACGGCACGGGAATGGATTTGGTTTTGGGTAAATTTCCCGAACGCGCCTTCGACGTCGGCATTGCCGAACAACACGCCGTAACTTTCTGCGCGGGAATGGCGTGCGAAGGTTTGAAGCCGGTCGCGGCGATTTATTCGACGTTTTTGCAGCGGGCGCTCGACCAGATTATTCACGATGTCTGCTTGCAGAATTTGAACGTAACTTTTGCGATGGATAGAGCCGGAATCGTCGGCGCGGACGGTCCGACGCATCACGGTTTGCTCGATATTGCCTATCTGCGCGGCTATCCGAATATAATTTTGATGTCGCCGAAGGACGAAGCCGAATTGCGCGATATGATGCTGACTTCGATTGAACATCCGGGCGCGGCGGCGATTCGTTATCCGCGCGGCAGCGGTTTCGGCGTTGATATTTCGCAGAAACCGCAAGTTTTGGAAATCGGCAAATCCGAAATTTTGCGCGACGCGGACGGCGAAGCGGCGATTATCGCGCTCGGTTCGATGGTCAATCCGGCGATGGAAGCGGCGAAAAATCTGGCGAAGGACGGCATCGAAGCGACGGTCGTCAACGCGCGTTTCATCAAACCGCTCGACGCGGAATTGATTTTGGCTCTGGCGCAAACCAAGCGGTTCATTATCACGGTCGAAGAAGCGTATCTGGCGGGCGGTTTCGGTTCGGCGATATTGGAACTGCTGGAAGAAAACAATCTGCTCGACAAAGTAAAAGTCGTCCGAATGGGCGTTCCCGATAGAATTATCACGCACGGCGACCCGAAACTTTTGCTGGCGAAATACGGTTTGGACGCGGACGGCATTTATCAAAAAGTGAAGGAAACTATCGAAGTTTTGGAAGAACGCCGCGCCGGACGAAAACAATTAAAAATAGCTTGAAAATTTCTGTGAAGTATAAAGTCGTAAAGTGATATTTGCGATTCGCTAAATAAATGAATAATCAAACAAAAATTAATAACAGCAAAAGCAGTAACGCTCCGTTGATTATCATCGGATTGGTTTTGGTCGCCGCCATTGTCGGCGGCTGGTGGTTTTATTCGAGTTCCAAAACGCCGAATAAGGCGGCTTCGTCCAATTCCAATAGTGCGAAGAACCCGAATGACCAGGCGACGGCACTGCAAATTTATCAAAACGCTCCGGCGGGAGCGCAGCCGGCGAATCTGCTCGGCGCGGCGAATTCGAGCGTTACGATTGAAGAATTCGCCGATTATCAATGTCGGACGTGCGCGGTGATGCACACGAAAATGAAGGAAATCAACGCGCTTTACAGCGGGCGGATTAAATTTATTTATCGCAATTTTCCGCTGACGCAAATGCACAAAAACGCCTATGAAGCGTCGGTCGCCGCCGAAGCCGCCGGAATGCAGGGAAAATTTTGGGCGATGCAGGACCAGCTTTTTAACAATCAGCAAACGTGGTCGAATTCGTCGGAAGCCCGCAAGATTTTTGAAGAATACGCTGTCAAAATCGGTCTGGATTTAACCAAATTTCAAAATGATATGGCTGGCTTGCCCGCTAAAACGCGCGTTGACAGCGACCTTCAGCGTGGTCGCGCACTTTCGTTAAGCGGAACACCGACGCTTTTTTTGAACGGCAATAAACTCATTCCCGAACAAACCGAAGTCGCCGCGCTGCGGCAGTTGATTGATGCCGAACTGCAAAAATCGAGCGGTCAAAACGCGCCGGGTTTGCCAGCTAATCAAGCCGTCGTCGTCAATTCGAGCAATTCAAACAGTTCCGCCAATTCCAAAAAATAAAATGAAAAGCGAATCCGAATTTTTAGACGTTCAAAGCGGCGCAGTTGCCAAACTTCCGCTGCTCGCGGCGGTTGTGGCTTTAATTGGTTTGGCGGATTCAATTTATTTGACGATAAAGCACTTCACCGGCGAAAAAGTTCCGTGCAGTATCGTCGAAGGCTGCGAACAGGTTTTGACGAGTTCCTACGCCGAAATCGCGGGCGTTCCGCTGGCGATTTTCGGCGCGGCGGCATATTTTATCGCGTTTTCGCTGGCGATTCTCGCAGCTTACGGCAATCGTCTGACGTGGAATTTGTTTGGTGTTCAAGTCGTTCTGATGGCGATTTTCACCGTCTGGCTGGTCTATTTGCAGGCATTCGTCATTGAGGCTTTCTGTCAATTTTGTCTCGTTTCCGCCGCCACGACGTTCACGTTACTGATTATTTATCTCATCTCCAGATTTTCACGTCTCCGCTAATTCTCGCGTTCCTGCATCTGATTCCGAAAATCATACGAATAAAATAAATGTCAGGCAGATGACATTTGTTTTATGACGAAGATTTTTGAAAAAGGCACATTCAAAAGGAACAAACCGACGAGTCAGGCATTAAAGAATAAGTTTGCGAAAGCCGACTCGACGGCAAATCTCTTTTGAAAACTTAATAAAATGTGTTGAAATAGAATAGCTTAAAACCGATTAGATAATTTATATTGGGGAAGTTAAATTTGTGGGTCAAGTTATTCTAAAACGCATTGCGTCGGGCGATAAATCAGCCGTTCAGGATTGCTTAAACGCTTACGGCGGTTTGGTTTGGTCGCTGGTGCGGCGAATGTCGCCGAACTCGGACGAAGCCGAAGACGCGGTGCAGGAAATCTTTATTGATATTTGGAAAAACGCGGCGCGATTCGACGAGGCACAGGCTTCGGAAACGACTTTCGTCGCTATGATTGCGCGGCGGCGATTGATTGACCGGCTGCGAAAAACCAACCGTCAGCCGAACATAGATTCTCTGGAAGATATGACGGCTGAACCTTCCAACGGCAAAAATCAAGATTTACAAATCTGCGTCGAGGCGCAGGAAGCCGCTAAAGCGATGAAGAACCTGCGTCCTGAACAACGGCAGGTGCTGCATCTTTCGATTGTGCAGGGATTTTCTCATCAGGAAATCGCGGACGCGCTTAAAATGCCGCTCGGCACGGTTAAAACCCACGCGCGGCGCGGTTTGTCACAGGTCAGGGCGTTTTTGGGTTTGGGTGATTCGGATCTTGAGAAGGAGGCAGCAGTATGACCGATTTACAAAAAGAAAGATGGCTTCAACTGCTTGCCGACCAGACTGTTTTCGGCTTAAACGAAAAGGAATTGATGGAAGCTGAAAAACTTAAAAAACAATTTCCCGACTGGGAACAGGACATAACGCTCGAACTCGCGGCGGCGGCGGTTGGGCTGTCTCAACTCGAAGTAAAAGAAGAACTGCCAGCCAATCTGCGAACGAAAATTTTTGCGACGGCGGACAATTATTTTGAAACGCTCGAAGCATCGCCGAAAGTTTTAAATTTTCCACCCAAAGTCTCTAAAAATATCGGTTCGCTGGCGACCGAAAGGTTTAATAATATAGTTGAAACCGCGCCGAAAAGTTCGCCGTGGCAATGGCTCGGCTGGGCGTTTGCGGCGGCGGCGTGCGTCGCTTTAGCCTTTACTCTTTTAACGACGCGCCCGGATAGAACGCCGGAAACCGTCAAAACGCCGGAAACGATTCAGACTCCGCCGCCGGAATTATCAATCGAACAAAAACGCGAGCAGTTGCTCACTTCGGCGATTGATGCCGTGCGAATTCCTTTGACCAATCCGAAAAACCAAAAGGAAGTCGTCGGCGATCTGGTTTGGAGCAACGCCGAACAAAAAGGCTACGCGCGTTTCAGCAATCTTCCCGTCAACGACGCGGCGAAGGAAACTTATCAACTTTGGATTGTTGACGAAACGCAGGACGCGAAAACTCCGATTAGCGGCGGCGTTTTTAACATTAACCAAATCGGTGAGGTGATTGTTCCGGTCAACGCGCAGTTGCCGGTGAAAAAACCGAAAGCGATTGCCGTAACGGTCGAAAAGCCCGGCGGCGTAGTCGTTTCCAAACAAGAAAAAGTCGTGGCACTGGCGAAAATTTAAAAGCATTTGTTATAAATTTAGGGTGAATTATTTTTGATAGTTCACCTTATTTTATTTCAAGCAAAAGTTTAATTAGAAGCTAACTCAAAAATCGGTTTTTAAGTTTGGAGTTCAAACGCGGAACGCACTTTGCCCCGCCACGCTTCGCCAGCGAAAAACACACGCTGAAGCGTGAACTCAAAACTTCGGCGCGACTTCTTTTAATCATCTATCTCAGTTAAAATCTTCCTTTAGAATTTCTGGAGAAAATAAATGAAAAATTTGTGTGTTAAGTTTTTATTTTTGGTGATTATCAATATCGCTTTCGTGTTTTCCGCGTCGGCGTGGGATGACACGGGGCATAAACTAACGACGTATATTGCCTGGGAACAGATGTCGCCGGCGGCGCGTGAACGGGCGATAAAAATACTTTTGAGTGCGCCCGAAGATTCCGATTTGAGCGTTTTTTATTTGCAGGATTCGCGCTCCGCCGCCGCCAAACAGCGCGAACTTTTTATGATTGCTTCGACTTGGGCGGACATTGTGCGCGACAAAGATTTCAAAAATCGCTACGCCAAATATCACAAAGGCGATTGGCATTACGCCGATACGTTCTGGCGCGTGACGGACGGCAAGGTTGACGTCATAAAAGATTTCGCCGAACCGAAAGGCAAAGCCGTCGAACAGCTTTTCGCGTTTGATAAACTCTTGCGCGACGCGGCGGCTTCGGACGCGGACAAAGCCGTCGCGCTCGCGTGGATTCTGCATCTCGGCGGCGACATTCATCAACCGCTGCACACTTCCGCCCGCGTCACCGAAGATGACCCGAAGGGCGACCAGGGCGGCAATCGTTTTTCGCTTGCGCCGAAAGATGCGACCGGCGACGCGCGTCTCAATCTGCATTGGTTTTGGGATTCGATTATCGGGCGCAACACCGCACGTCAGAACGATGCCTGCGATTCGGATTATCTGCCGCCAATCGCGCAAGAAATAATGAAAAAATATCCGGCGGCGAAAATGCAGAATCGGTTAAAATCAGGAAAATTCGACGAATGGCAGCAGGAAGGTTTTCAAATCGCTTCGACTAAACTTTATCCGGCATCTTTGAAATTCGGGGAAGCACCGTCGGAACAATATAAAAAGATGGCGTTCGACGTTTCCGAAGAACAAATCGCGCTGGCAGGTTATCGTTTGGGCGCGATGCTCAATCAAATTTTCGACATTCAACCGGCTCAGGCAAACGTCAATAAAATTAAAAATTAAATTTTTAAATAACTCGTTTCAACTAAAAATCGCGCTGAATTTTCGGCGCGATTTTTTTGGACCCGATTCGCCGCCAAAGTTTGCGTTTTAGAAGTAAGCGGCGGAAACTGTTCGCTATACCAAATAGAAAATTTGAAAAGTTCAGAGTCCATGCTTGAGCGTGTTCACGCCGCTCTTCGCGGGCGTGGCAAACTAAAGTTTGGACTCTGAACACAAAGCACAATGTCGCAAAACTTTCTATGACCTGCTTAG
>JAJAYR010000190.1 GCA_026786155.1 Pyrinomonadaceae bacterium | reverse complement strand
GTCTGCGCTAATTCAAGATTATTCGCTAAATCTTCTTCTGCGCGGACAATTCGCATTCCGCGCCCGCCGCCGCCGGCAGCCGCTTTGATGATGACGGGAAACCCGATTTCCTTCGCCACCGCGATTGCTTCTTCCGCGCTTTCAATCGGTTCGGGACTGCCGGGCAGAATCGGAACGCCCGCCGCTTTCATCGTTCGACGCGCTTCGACTTTATCGCCCATCATTCCGATAACGTGCGGCTTCGGACCGATAAATTTGATATTGCAGTCTTCGCAAACTTTGGCAAACCTCTCCGATTCGGCGAGAAAACCGTAACCCGGATGAATCGCGTCAACATTGGTGATTTCCGCCGCGCTGATAATCGCCGGAATATTCAAATAACTTTCCGCCGACGGCGCACCGCCGATGCAAACCGCTTCGTCGGCATAGCGAACGTGCAGCGCGTCTTTATCGGCAGTCGAATGCACCGCGACGGTTCGGATGCCCATTTCCTTGCACGTCCAAATAATTCGACAGGCGATTTCACCTCGATTGGCGATTAAAATTTTGCGGAATTCTCGCTTTTTCATCAAATAAAATACACCACAGAGACACAGAGACACAGAGAAAATCTAAAAATCAACTGTGCAGTTATGTCAAATTGTGGTTTCAAAATCTCTGTGCCTCTGTGTCTCTGTGGTGAAAATTATTTTTTAATCCCGAAAAGCGGCTGCCCGAACTCGACCGGCTGACCGTTTTCGACGTAGATTTTGACGACTTCGCCGGAAACTTCCGCTTCGATTTCGTTCATCAATTTCATCGCTTCGACGATGCAGACAATCGTATCAGGCGACACATTGCTGCCTTCTTTGATATATGACTCTTTATCGGGCGACGGCGAACGATAGAAAGTTCCGACTATCGGCGAAGTTATGATGTGCAAATCGGCATCGGTTGTCGGTTCGGCGGAAGTTGTTTCAGATTGGCTTTCGGCGTTGTTCGGTGGTGCGGTATTTTGAATCTGAGTGGAAACGGGAGCGGCAAACGACGGCGCAGACTGCGGCATCGCCTGAATGTATTGCGGCGCGGGATTTTTGCTCAGACGAACACGGATATTAGCGTTTTCAAATTCAAAATCGGTAAATCCATTCTCGTTGACCAGATTTGCCAGTTCACGCAGTTCGTCCATATTTAACGAAGGCTCTGACACTTTCGGAAGCGCACTTGAACTGCTCTTTTTCGTTGTTTCTTTTTTCGCTGATGCCGCTTGTTGACTCATCTTTTGCTCCCTTTCTCGTAAATGTGAAATCGTAAATCACCAACAGAAAAACACTGTTGACGATTTACGATTTATAGTTTCCGAGATTATTTTTTCGCCGCCAATTCGCGCGGGTTGTCAACCAATTCGATGACCGCCATTTCCGCGTTGTCGCCTTTGCGCCGACCGAGTTTGATGATTCGCGTGTAACCGCCCGGACGATTTTGATAGCGCGTGCCGAGTTCGCCGAATAAAAGCTGCACGGCTTTCACGCCCGCCGTTCTTTCAATCGGCTCTTTTGTTTCGCCTTTTTTACCGCGAAAACGGCTTTGTTCAGTTTTGAAAGTCGAGTTTCCGGCGTGAAAAAATCGCGCCGCCTGACGACGCAGATGAACTTCCTGCGCCTGCGTTTCATCGCCGGTCAAATTCTTCGCCCGACGCGCCAGCGTGATAACTTTTTCGACAAATGGACGAAGTTCCTTCGCCTTCGGAACGGTCGTTACGATATAACCTTTTTCCGATGTAACCAATGAAGTCGCCAAATTCCGCAGCATCGAAATACGATGCTCGGTTGTTCTTCCCAATTTACGATGTGCTTTTAAGTGTCTCATAATAGTAGAGAGTAAAGAGTGGAGAGTGGAGAGTTTGAGATTTTCACTCTCCACTCTCTACTCTCCACTCTCGACTGATTTAGTCCATATCACGTCCGCCCGAACCCGGAATCGGATTGCCCTGTTCGTCAAAATCCATTCCGAAATCCAAGCCCATTCCGTGGAGCATATCTTTAATTTCCGTCAACGATTTTTTGCCGAAATTTTTCGTGTGCAGCATATCGCGCTCGCTGCGGTGAATCAAATCACGAATCGTGCGAATGTCGGCGTTTTTCAAACAATTATACGAACGCACCGAAAGTTCCAATTCGTCAACCGAACGGTCGAGCAAATCGTTGCGAAGCAGCGGCGGACGCGCAATGTCTTCAAACTTAAAGTCGGCTTCTTCTTCTTCAAAATTGATGAAGATTGACATATGGTCTTTGACGAGTTTCGCCGCCAAACCAATTGAATCATCGGGTTTGACCGAACCGTCCGTCCAAACCTCAATCGTCAGTTTATCCAATTCCGTATTTGAACCTTGGCGTGTCTGCTCAACGCTGTAATTAACTTTTTTAATCGGCGTGTGAACCGAGTCAATCGGAATATAGCCGACCGACAAATCTTCGTCGTTATTAAATTCGGCGGAAACGTAGCCGCGCCCGCTTTTGAGGCGCATTTCAATCTTCAAGTCGCCTTTTGAACTGATAGTGGCAAGATGAACGCTCCTATCCAAAATTTCCACATCGCCGTCAGCTTCGATGTCTGCGCTGGTAACTTCGCCAACGCCTGATTTGTTGATAGTTAAAGTCTTTGAGCCGCCGCCGTGCAGCTTAAACGGCACTTGTTTGAGATTTAAGATAACGTCGGTCGCGTCTTCGACGACTCCTTTAATCGAAGAAAATTCGTGTTCCACGCCTTCGATTTTAACGGCGGTAATCGCCGCGCCTTCAATGGAAGACAGAAGCGCACGACGGAGCGAATTGCCGATGGTCGTTCCAAAACCGCGCTCGAACGGCTGGGCGTAGAATTTCCCGTATCGTTCAGTCAAAGTTTCCGTTTCGACGTTCAGGCGGTTCGGTATTTGGAAATCCGTCCAATTGTTATTTTGTGTCATATTCTTTTTTAAAAAGTCCTTAGTCCTTAGTCCTTAGTCCTTAGTCCTTAATCGGTTTTGACCAAGGACTAAGGACTAAGGACTAAGGACTTCAAGAAATTATTTACTGTAAAGCTCGACGATTAACTGTTCGTTGATAGTCGGGTCAATATCCGTGCGAATCGGCAAAGTCGAAACCGTCACGCTTAAATCATCACGGCTGCCGGCGTTGATCCAGTTCGGACGACCGCGCCCGACGGCGGTTTGCCACGCGCCTTCGACGTGCGTATTTTTAACGGTTGTTTCTTTAATGCTGACGACATCGCCCGCTTTCACCTGAAAAGAAGGAATATCAACTTTACTTCCGTTGACTAAAACATGTCCGTGATTGACGAGTTGCCGCGCTTGTCGGCGGGAAGTCGAAAAACCGGCGCGATAAACGACGTTATCGAGGCGGCGCTCCAGCATAAAGAGCAGGTTTTCGCCCGTAATGCCTTTCTGCCGCGAGGCTTTCTCGAAATAATTGCGGAATTGTTTTTCAAGCACGAAGTAGATGCGCTTGACCTTTTGTTTTTCCCGAAGCTGCTGCCCGTAACCGGCTAAAACTTTGCGTCGCGCGGTTGCGCCGTGCATTCCCGGCGGCTGCGTTCCGCGCTTTTCGATAGCGCACGTCGGTTTAAAGCAGCGGTCGCCTTTTAGAAATAATTTTCCACCTTCGCGGCGGCACAGACGGCACACCGCATCTCTATATCTAGCCATAATAATTTTTTGCTGCTTCCGGCTAAAAATGATTTTGGATTTTAGATTTTGGATTTTGGATTTTTTCAATCCGGCATTCGCAAAATTTGAATCGGCACTTCATTCTTGACGGAAAAGTTTACAGGAAACTTTATGTAAAAACTCCCCTTCGTCCTTTTGATATTTAAATTGAAATTTCAAGTCTAAGGTTTTAGATTTCCAATCCAAAATCTAAAATCCAAAATCGTCAAACTCTGCGACGCTTCGGCGGACGACATCCGTTGTGCGGAATCGGTGTCGTATCACGAATTGATGTAACGCGAATTCCGGCGTTGTTAATCGCCCGAATCGCCGATTCACGACCGCCGCCCGGACCTTTGACGCGCACCTGCACTTCACGCATTCCGACTTCCAACGCTTTTCGCGCGGCTTCCGAAGCGGCTTGCTGCGCGGCGAAAGGCGTTCCTTTGCGAGAACCGCGAAAACCGCGTGCGCCCGAAGAAGACTGCGAAATCAAATTGCCTTCCGTGTCGGTAATCGAAATCATCGTGTTATTAAACGATGCCGCAATATGCACGATTCCCATCGGGATGTTTTTTTTCTCTTTCTTCCGAAAAGTTTTTTTCTTGGTTGTTGCTGCTTTTGCCATATTTTAAGTAAGCGGTAAGCAGTAAGCAGTAAGCAGACAAAAACTGCTCACTGCTTACTGCTTACTTTTATTATTTCTTGCCCGGTGCTTTTTTCTTCGCAACGGCGGCTTTGCGCGGACCTTTGCGGGTGCGGGCGTTGGTGCTGGTGCGCTGTCCGCGAACCGGCAAACCGCGCCGATGACGCAGACCGCGATAGCAGCCGATGTCCATTAAACGCTTAATATCCATTTGGACGCGCTTGCGTAAATCGCCTTCGATGTCGCCCTGCACGTCGAGAAGTGTGCGAATCTGCGTTAATTCTTCTTCGCTTAAATCTCTGATTTTCGCGTCAACGCTGATACTCGCCTCGTTCAAAATCGCCGTCGCGCGGGATTTTCCGACACCGTAAATATAAGTTAAACCGATTTGCGCTCTTTTATTTGGCGGTAAATCTACACCTGCTACACGAGCCATATTTTCATTTTGGATTTTGGATTTTGGATTTTGAGTCTAAATCTTTTGGCATCATTCAAATTATAATGAAACGAAAAAATCTAAAATCTAAAATCCAAAATCCAAAATTGTCTTATCCTTGTCTTTGTTTATGCTTCGGATTTTCACAAATCACGCGCACGATTCCTTTGCGATGAATAACTTTACATTTATCGCACATCTTTTTTACTGAAGGACGAACTTTCATAATGTTTCCCTGCTTTATTTATAGCGGTAAGTAATCCGACCGCGAGCCAAATCGTATGGCGAGAGTTCAACCAAAACTCTGTCTCCCGGCAAAATTCTAATAAAATTTTTCCGCATTTTGCCGGAAATATGCGCCAAAACTTGATGCTGGTTGTTTTCGAGTGCAACCTTAAACATCGCGTTGGGCAAAGTTTCCAGCACGGTTGCCGTAACTTCTATTGCTTCTTCTTTTGACATATCTCAGCGTCAATCTCGTTCGATTCGACAAACTTCTGATACTACCGTTTTTTACTTCGATTTTCAAGTCAGACGCCAACGGTTTCGGCTTTGCCCTGACTTAATTGAACTTTTTGCGCTTTCGTCAGCGTCAAAATTTCCGGTCCTTCTGCGGTTACGGCAATCGTATGTTCGCAGTGTGCGCTCGGCTTGCCGTCCTTTGTTATGACTGTCCACTTATCTTCTAAAGTTTTCGTTTCGTGCGTTCCCATATTGAGCATCGGCTCAATCGCAAAACAATATCCGGCGCGAATTTTATCTTTTGTTCCCGCTCTGCCGTAATTGGCGATTTGCGGTGCTTCGTGCATCGTGCGCCCGATGCCGTGTCCGGTATAATCGCGCACAATGCCGTAACCGAATTTTTCGGCGTGCTGCTGAATCGCCCAACTGACATCGCCGACTCTTTTATTCGGCTGACATTGCTCGATACCGAGCATTAAACATTCTTCCGTTACTCGAATTAACTGCTTTGCTTCTTCGCTCACATCACCGATGGCAACCGTCATCGCGGTATCGCCGACAAATCCGTTATAGCTCGCCGCCATATCAACCGAAATAATATCGCCGTTTTGCAGCGGTTGGTCGGTTGAAAAACCGTGAACGACCTGTTCATTCAGCGAAGCGCAAATCACAAACGGAAAAGGTGTCATTCCCGACGGTTTATATCCGAGAAAAGCCGGTTTCGCGCCCGCCTCGTTCATCATTTTGTGCGCGGCGGCATTGAGTTCGAGCGTCGTAATTCCCGGCGCAATCATCGCTCGGACAGCTTCGCGGACTTCCGCAATAAGTTCGCCCGCTTCGCGCATCCGGTCTAAATCTTTTCTCGATTTGGCGATAATCATTCTCTTTCCAAAAAAAGTTTGGCTGACTTTACTCAAAAATCCGCCGATTCTCGAATTACTCAAAACTTTTCCTTAAATCAATTTATCTATTTCCCGATAAATGTTTTCCAACTCGCCCTCGCCGCTGACTTTCTGCAAACGTCCCGATTTTTCGTAATAATCGAGCAGCGGTTTCGTCAATTCGTCATAAGTCGCCAGCCGCGTCGAAACGCTTTCTTCGTTATCGTCGGCGCGATGCGTCAACGGCGTTTCGGGATGAAAATCGCAGACATTATCGTGCTTCGGCGGTTTTGAATAGACGTTGTAAATTTCCCCGCAAACCGGGCAACTGCGCCGTCCGGTCAGCCGTTTAACTAATTCTTCCCGCGCAATAGCAACTTCGATTGCCTGAATTTCCTTGCTTTGTTCCCGCGCTAAATGTTCAAGCTGCGCGGCTTGCATGGCAG
>JAJAYR010000189.1 GCA_026786155.1 Pyrinomonadaceae bacterium | reverse complement strand
TTGTTGCTCGCCTTCAGCGAGCGGGCGTGTTCGTTGCATCTGACGAGAGCGATTCTCGCTGGGCTATAATGTTAGTCGCCTACGGCGACAAGCACAAAAATTCAGTTCTGCGTAAGGTGAGTATATTAGTAACTACAACTCTTAAAATGTTAAAAACCTTTGGTGAAGGCGAAACTTGCTTTTATCAAAGGATTTTTGTATTTATCGGACAAGTGGATAAATGAAGAAAAATCAAAAATTGGGAATAATGATTGTCGGCATCAGCGGTGCGGTCGCTTCAACCGCGGTCGCGGGCATCGAACTTTTGCGTAACAAAGCCATCGGAACGGAAGGTTTGCCGCTGGCGGCGATGCCGGAAAATTTGACGGCTAATCTGATTGGTTACGAAAATATAATTTTCAGCGGCTGGGATATGATTGACGAAGATTTGGCGGCGGCGGCGGTTACGCACAACGTCCTGACGCTCCAACAATTTCAAGCCGTCAGCGAACAACTCGAAGCCGTCAAACCGCTGCCCGCCGTTTGCAACGAAGCGTTTTGTCATAATATCGAAGGGCAAAACGTCCGCGTCGCCGCCAACCATTGCGCCGCCGGCGAAGCCATCGGCAACGACATTCGCCAATTCAAAATCGAACGCGACTGCGAGCGCGTCGTAATGATCAATCTCGCTTCAACCGAAAGTTACATAGACAAAGACAGTCAAACTTTCGCCACATTGGAAGATTTTGAAAAGGCTCTCGGCGAAAACTCAGACGAAATTTCGCCCGCGATGATTTACGCCTACGCCGCCATCAGCGAAGGCGTGGCTTACGGAAATTTTACGCCGTCGGTCGGCGCGGACATTCCCGCGCTCGTCGAATTCGCCTTGCGACGCGGCGTTCCGCTCGCCGGTAAAGACGGCAAAACCGGGCAGACGATGATAAAAACCGTCATCGCGCCCGGACTTAAAACCCGCGCTTTGAAAGTGGCGGGCTGGTATTCGACGAACATTTTGGGCAACCGCGACGGTTTGGCGTTGAGTCATCCCGATTCGCTGAAATCGAAAATTGCGACGAAAGGCTCGGTGCTGGACGATATTTTGGGTTATGTGGTGGAAGACCATCTGGTTGACATTCGCTATTATCGTCCGCGCGGCGACAACAAAGAGGCGTGGGACAACATTGACATCATCGGTTTTTTGGGACAGCCGATGCAGCTCAAAATAAATTTTCTGTGCAGAGATTCGATTTTAGCCGCGCCGCTCGTCATCGAAATCGCCCGCTTGCTCGAATACGCGCAAAGATGCGGTGAAAGCGGCGTGCAAAGTCAACTTTCGGTTTTCTTCAAACTGCCCCAAGTGGCGGACGAAGCGACGGAAAAACCCGAACACGCTTTGCACACGCAGGAAGCAATGCTGGTTGATTGGCTGACCAAACACGCCGTTTAGCCGACGCGCAGCGGGAAGACAAAGTGCGTTCCGCGTTTGGACTCTGAACTCTCATTTATTTTTGTTGACGTGCTTATCTCTGAATTATTATCTGTCATTCGTCATCTATTCCGATGGTTGCCCCATTCGCATAAATTGTGAAATACTACCAAAAATAGAACCGGCAATTTCCATCAGATGAAAAAATCAGTATCGTTGGCAATTTTAATTTTCTCATTCGCGCTTTCCGTTTTCGGACAGACGCAGCCGATGGGCGGCGTTTCGACGGGCGAAGCGAAAACTTATACGTCGCGGCGGACGGTCGGAGTCGTTGACGCGAACGCGCCGAAGGTTTTTGAAGACGTAACGGGAAACACCGTTCTGAAAAATTATCTTCAAGTCGGCGGCGATAAATCAAAAAACTACATCGTCGAAACGACTTCCGGTTCGGTCGCTATTTTCGATTACGACAACGACGGCAAACCGGACATTTTTTTATTAAACGGCGGTACGATTGAGGCTTTGAAAAATAAAGGGAAAATGCCGCGCTCGGCGTTGTATCGCAATCTCGGCAACTGGAAATTTGAAGACGTAACGGACAAAGCGGGCGTGTCAAATGAGCGTTGGGGAATGGGTTTGGCGGTCGGCGATTTCGACAACGACGGCTTTCCCGACGTTTTCGCCAGCAATTACGGCACGGCGCGGCTGTATAAAAATAACGGCGATGGCACCTTTACCGATGTCGCCGAAAAAGTCGGATTAAATATCAAAGGCTGGTTCACGGGCGCGACCTTCGGCGATTACGACAAAGACGGCAGACTCGATTTATTCGTTCCGGCTTACGTTGATTTCGACCTCAACAAACTGCCCGCGAATCCGGCGGATTTCGGCAAAAGCGGCACGGCGGGAAGCAGTTTCTGTCTGTTTCGCGGGCAGCCCGTAATGTGCGGTCCGCGCGGTTTGAAAGGCGCAAAAGACAGATTGTTTCACCAGCAAGCCGACGGCACGTTTGAAGACGTTTCGATTAAAGCGAAGGTTACGGACGAAGGCGATTATTACGGTTTCGCAGCGGTTTTCGTTGACGTTGACGACGACGACGATTTGGATTTGCTCGTCGTCAACGATTCCACGCCGAAACAACTTTACATCAACCAAGGCGACGGAACTTTCGAGGAAATCGGCTATGCGTCAGGCATCGCCCTGAACGAAAACGGGCGCGAGCAAGCCGGAATGGGTTTGGCAATCGGCGATTTCGACAATGACGGGCTGGTTGATTTTCACATCACGAATTTTTACGACGATTCCAATACGCTCTACCGCAACGACGGCGACGCGAATTTTACCGACATCACTTTTCAAGCGGGGATCGGCGAGCCGACGATTCCGTTTTTGGGTTGGGGAACGTCGTTTCTCGATTTTGACAACGACGGCTGGAAAGATATTTTGGTTGCCAACGGTCACGTCTATCCGCAGGTGGACAATTTTCAGTGGGGAACGAGTTTCGCCCAGCAGCTTTTATTATTTAAAAACGGCAAAACCGATGTCAAAACGAAGCAGACGCGCTTTGAACGAATCGCCGCCGCACCCAATAGCGGTTTGGCGATGGCGATTCCGGCACGCGGTCTGGCAATCGGCGATTTGGACGGCGACGGGCGGCAGGACGCGGTGATAAATAATATAGATACCGCGCCGACAATTTTGCGAAACGTCTCTGATAACAAAAATCATTGGCTGCGGTTGAAACTCGTCGGCGACCCGGCGAAGAAAACACCGAAAGATGCCGTCGGCTCAAGAGTTTTCGTTACCATCGGCGGCGTACGCCAGCGGTTCGACGCTACGAGCGGCGGCGGTTGCGCTTCGCAAAACGACCAGTCCATCGCCATCGGTCTGGGGGTAGCGAGCAAAATTGACAAACTGGAAATCCGCTGGGCGGGCGGCGCGGTCGAAACTATCGTCATTCCAAAGGTTGACCGCGCGTTAATAATCAAAGAAGGCAAGGGAATCGTTACTAAATGAAATTTACACTCTAATTCTACTTTGTCAGATTAAAAATTCGCCGCCGATATTCGCCGATAAACGCCGATTTTTTTTCCTGATTTTCAGAATTTCAACTGATTTATCGGCGTCATCGGCGTTGATCGGCGGCTAAAATTCTTCTTTCTTAAAGTTTTATCTTAATC
>JAJAYR010000188.1 GCA_026786155.1 Pyrinomonadaceae bacterium | reverse complement strand
GGTCGTCGGGAGGCGCTCATTACATTCGCTTTCCCGACGCTATAATGTTGGTCGCCTTCGGCGACAAAAACAAAAATTGCGTAAGGTGAGTTAATAACTTTCTCAAAAGAAGTTAAACGTCATTCCCGCCGTCAAAATCTTCGTCCGCGTCAGATTGTTAAAGTCGTTGGTAAAATCGCGGCGGCGAACAAAAGCGTCGGCGAAACGGGCAAAAGTCTGCATTCCGAATTTCCTGAAACGGCTTTTTTCGACGTTGAAATTATAGGCAAACTGTCCGCTGTAATTGACGTTTCGATTACGGCTCGTTCGCGCTAAATCGCCCGCCAACGCCTGCGAAATCTCGCCCGTCAGCGTCGCGCCTTTGAACATTTGCCAGTTTGCGCCGAAGTTGATGCTTTTCGTTCGATTGACCTGGTTAGTCTCGAAATTTCGCTGGCTGTCGAAAGTGAAGCCGCCGTTGAACGATAAAATCTGTAAAGGATTGATGCCGATTGTAACGCCGTGAACCCAGCCGAGTTGGTCGTTTCCGGCGTTTTCCGTTTGGCGGTTGTCGGCGAACGAACGGTTATAAGTGTATTCGATGTTGAATTTTTTGAATTGCCACGCCGAACTAAACGTCTGATTCGAGTTGACGAGTTCGGGAATCGTCGTCAAATCAATTTCAAAACCGCCGTTGGTCGGAATGCCCGCGCCGAAGTTTCGCGTCCGGTCAAAACTGTAACCGAGACGCGGCAGAAACGGCGAAGGATTTTCCGGTTTGCCGATAAAAGCCGTCAGCGGAAGCGCGACGGAAAAACGATTTGCCCGCGTCAGCAGCTTCAAAATCGAAGGCACGTTCCGCAGATTATCGTTCGAGCGCAGATGTCCGACTTGAAAAGTAATTTCGCCGATTGAACCGTCCAAAGTGTAATCGTTCGAGAATTTATCAGCCGATGCCGACGCGCCCAAACTTCGATAAAGCGGTTCGACAAATTCATATCGAAACGCAAAGCTCAAGTTCAAATTCTTCGTTTTCGTCAGCTTTATATCCTTCAAAAACTGATAACTCGCGTCCGCGTAATGCGCCGAACGCATCACGGCGGGCAGCGGAACGGCGTTGCCTTCCGGGTCGAGCGTCGAATCCTGCGGATTGAAAAAACGGCTCAGCGCGTAACCGAATTCGAGTTTGAAACGCTCCGTTTTGTCAGTCGTCAGAAAACGCAGCCCGAAACCGCGACTGCGTTCGGTGTCAACCACGCGCCCTTCCGAAACGCCGTTCAAGGCTTGCAGATAACCGTTAAAAGCCGTGATTTCGAGCCGCATCGCGTTTTGACGTTTCGGAAAAATCTCGATTCCCAAAGTCGCACCCTGCATCTGATGACGAACTTTCGACACGCCGAAAAAGTTGCCTAACCCGAGAACGCTCGTGCCGTTCAAAATGCCGCCCGTGATGTCAAAGCGTTTATTGATCGGGATGTTGACCGACAAACCGCGGCTCGAAAAACTGCTGACCAGATGGCGATTGCCGCCGAAAGATGTGTGTCCGAGCGAGAATTTCGCCCTGCCGATTTGTAAATTCATCAGGTAACTCGCCAAATCAACATCCGGTGCTTTTTCGCCCAATGCGCCGAACTGCAAAGTTTTTTGCTTGAAACTCGAACCGGCAAAATCGAAATTTGATTCATTGCTCAAAATGCCGATTTTGCCTTCGGTTTTAAGCGAGCCAGTGAAATCGAAATCGTTAAACGTCGCGCGTTTTTCGGGACGATTTTCAACCGGGAAATTCGTCTGAAACGGCTGCGCCTGCATCGCAATTGTAAATGTCGGCAGAAATTTGAAAAATCGTTTCTTCTCTGTTTCCGGCGGCGTTTCGGCTTTTGTCTCTTCGGTTTTTGTTTCTTCGGTCGGCGGTTTTTCCGCGCCGTTTTCGTCCGGTTTAATTTTGTCTGTTTTTGGCGGTTCTGCGGTTTGATTTTCCGTCTGATTTTCGGTCTGCGCCGCTTCCGGTTTCCGACTCTCGACTAATAAAGGCAATCGGGCGATTTCCCGCCAATTCCCGTTCGGCTCGATTAAATAAACCGTTAAAGTCGAATTGCCGACCGGCAAAGGCAAAAGTCTCGCGTCGTAGTTAAAACGATTTTCGGTTTGACTGAAAAGCCCGCTGACATCGGTTTGCTCAATCGTAACGGCGATTTTCTCACTCGTCCGCAAAGCGCGGTTCAGACTGATGACGATTGTCGTATCCGGCGTAATGGCTTGGTCGGCTTGAAAACTCGCCGTCGCCGTTAAATTTTCTATGGGCGTTTGCGCCGACAAATTATTGTCTCGAACGAAAATTGTCGCCAGCATCAGCAGCGCGACTGCGATATGAATTTTGTCGAATTTCCAGCCGTTTTTCATTTCTTTCACCTTCTCAAAAATTAAGCAAATTCAACCTTTGCGTTCTTTGCCTCAGCCTTCGCGTGCCTTTGCGATACTAAATAATTTGGAACGCCAAGAGCGCAGAGGCTGATGCCAAGGCAGCGCAGAGGAAAAACCGCTAATTTTCAAATCTGCGCGTCAATTTTTTAATTTTTATTTCGAGACCGTCAATTTATATTCAAACTTCTTAATCACGCTGTCGGCATCAATGCGAACCTGAACGAGATGACCTTTGACACCGCTCACGGTTTTGGTGATTTCCTGTCCTTCGTTGTCGTCGCCTTTGGCAAATTCAAACTGCGCGAGTTTGACGGTATTTCCTTTTTCGTCAACCTTGCAGATAATCACGTCCGCCTGCGCTTTGCCGTCAATTTTTTTCACTTTGACGGTGATCGCGTCTTTATCAATCGGCGCGGCAGAAATAAAAACGCGGCTGAACGTGCTGACGACTGCGCCGGTTTGCGGCTTGCCCCATTCGATTCGGCGCGGTCCGATAGTCCAGCGTCCGTTGTCGGCGTTATCGTTAAAAAACTTGACCATATCTTCGACCGCTTCGGCGTATTTCTCGGCTTTGCGGATACATTCGAGCGTCAGCGGCATCGCTATTCCGCCCGTGCCGACGTTGATGCCGACGACGCAGCCGGTCGCAATCGCCACTTCGCCCCATTTTTTATAGACATCGCCGAAAACCTGCGCTCCCGAACGGCAGTAATCTTGCGGAAAAGCCGTCGAGCAAAACGCGAACATTAAAAAAGCGGCGGTTAAAATTTTGGTTTTCATCATCTTTTTCCTCACAATTTTTGAAAAAAGAAGCGCGGAAATCTTTGTTGCCGGTCATTTCGCGCTCCTTTCAGGTGTTCGGTTTTATTATTTAGCCGAAAGCGTATATTTGAATTTTTTGAGTGCGCCGCCGAAACTGGCGACATCAATGCGGATGATTTTGCCCTGCACGCCGGTAATCGTCGCTTTGCCCGCGCCCGTGTCGTTGTTTTCGCCGAAATTTAACGTGCCGACCCGTTTTAACGTGCCGCTTTCGTCAACCGAACAGATTTTGACGAGTGCGCCGTTGCCGCCGTCGAGTTTGTTTAATTCGATGGTCAGCGAATCTTTATCAACCGGCGCGACGGTTTGGAAAGCACGATTCGCACCGGCGATTAAGTTGCCGCTCTGCGTTTCGCCGACGAGTAGAATGCGGTCGCCCGGACCGAAACGATTGTCTTTGCCGAGAGCCTTCATTACCGGCAGAATTTTGTTGTAAGTATTTGAAACGAAACACGCTTTCTTCTGGTCTTCACCGGCGGCGAGTTGTTTTTGGCAGTTCTCGTCGAACGCCTCGAACGCCTTTTTGATGCCGGGCAAGTTGTCTGTTTCACATTCGGCGCACGAAGCCGATTGGTCTAATGACGGAATAAATCCGAATCCGAAAGCGATGGCTAAAGCCAGTCCGAAAATTGATGTCATTGCTAATTTTTTCATTTTTTTATCCTCTATATTTTTATTGGTTTGGTTTTTGGTTTTTGGAAAAGACGGCGGTAACTTTGGCGTTTAACCGTTTGATAAACGCCGCCCGTCTGCCGCCGAAAGTGGTAACGCTGGGGATTTCGATTCGCGCCGAAAGCGCGGTTTTTTCGATTTTGCGCTTTTCGACGATAATCGTTCCGTCGGCGTAAGTTACGGAAAGAACTAAATTGAACGACGCGATGTTTTCCGTTTCGAGCGAGCCGACGCGCCAGCGAACTTCAATCACCGATTTCAGTTCGTCGCGGTCGAAGTCCCAAATCTTTGACTTCCGTTACTTCGACCGGCACGTCAAAAATTGTCTTGGCAGCCGCCGCCGTTTGGTTTATCGTTAAAAGCAATCCGATTAAGCTCAGGAAAGTGTAAATTTTTCGCATCGTATTTTATCCTCTCGATTTTTCGCCGAACCGTCTCCGGCGAATAGATTCGTTATCGAACACGATGAGTTTCGCGCAGTTTGAAAGCGGGCGGCGTGTGATTTTGTGAATTCCGAAAATGCCACGCTGAAATTTTCTAATTTTGATAGTGTTTCTGAAGCGGAAACGCAGGTAATAAGCGAGTGTGCGAAACGATTTTAAGTTTTATAAAAGTTATGCGGTTGAAACGATTGAATGATTGGAATGGCATTTTACCGAATGAACAGCGAATAGTTGACAGCGAACAGCAAACAGTTGCAACCGCCGCGTTGTTCACTGTTCGCTGTCAACTGTTCGCTGTTCGGACAATGAAAGTTTGTTGACTAATCGGTTGTTCGATTATCTTTTTCTTTTCAATTGAGTAGCTTCTATTTCAAACCCGAAATCCGAAATCTTATATGACTGTGCAGGCAAATCACATTGACGAATGGCTCGACAAAGCGTTTCGGCTGGCGTTTTTCCTGCACGGCAACCGCGAAACGGCGAAGCAAATCGCCGTCAGCGCGATGAACAAACTTGAAACTGCTTCAAACGCGCAATTCAAACGTCTTTATTACACGCCGACCGGACGCGCCGACGCTGCCCGCGCCTCGCGCAGTCGTGTTTCGCTTAACGATTT
>JAJAYR010000187.1 GCA_026786155.1 Pyrinomonadaceae bacterium | reverse complement strand
GTTAAATCTGTTGTATAAGCCATTATCCCAGTAAAAACGATTTTTACTTAAACTGCAAACAGGTTCTATAAAATTTCAAGTTTAGTGCTGCGTCGCTGGTGCTGCGCCGTTTATCAACTCGTTCGCGGCGTGGTGAACGTCCGGCAGGAAGTAAAATAAAATTCCGAGAATCGCGTAGACCGAAAGAAGCTGCACACCTTCAACCCAGTTGCTTTCGCCGTCCGAGCAGATTTGCTGGACGATTAACACCGAAGCGATGACGGCGATGACTTCGGGAATCGTAAATTCCAGATTCATCGGTGTGCCGAACGCATACGAAGCGAAAACCAAAACGGGCGCGACGAACAAAGCGATTTGCAGACTCGAACCGAGCGCAATGCCGAGCGTCAAATCCATCTTGTTCCGCATCGCCATCAAAATCGCCGACGAATGTTCCGCCGCGTTGCCGATAATCGCCACGACAATCACGCCGACGAAAACTTCGGTAAATCCGAGTGCGCCGCGAGCCGCTTCGACCGCGCCGACCAGAAACTCGGAAATCAAAGCGACAAATGCCGTCGCTCCCAAAAGTGTCATTATCGCCCGTTTTTTCGACCAGTGTTCGCCCGATTCTTCCTGTTCGTGTCCGACTTCCTGCGCCGCGCCCATTCGGGCTTTGCCGATGAACAAATCCTTGTGCGTAACAAGGGAAAAATAAAGCGTGAAAGCGTAAGTGGCGATTAAAACAATCGAAATGGCGAGCGACAAACTTTGTTCCTTTTCCGGTGTCCAGCCGCCCGCCGCCACCGGCACCTGCGCCGCCGCGAGATGGAAAATCGTCGGAATCAGCAGTCCGATTGCCGCCAGCGTGAGAGCCGTCGCCGTCGTGCTTGCCGCCGTGCGGTCGAAGGTTTGAGTTTTGAATTTCGCGCCGCCTGCCAGCAGCGAGAGACCGAGAACGAGCAGCAGATTGCCGATAATCGAGCCGGTAATCGAGGCTTTGACAACGCCTTCCAAACCTTTCGACAGGGCAAAAAGCGCGATAATCAATTCTGCCGCGTTGCCGAAAGTCGCATTTAATAAACCGCCGATTCCCTGTCCGAGATGTTCGGCGAGATGTTCGGTCGCCTTGCCCATCCAGCCCGCCAACGGAATAATCGCCAGACACGCCACGATAAACAAAGCGGTCGGATTTTCAAACGCCGGAATAAACCGCAGGGCAATCGCAATCGGAACGAAAATTAGAAGCCAGTTGAGCGACGGCTTGAGCCACGAATTTTTTGAATTTGTATCAGCCATAATTTCAAAAAAATAAAATTTAACTGATTATAATTCAACGCTTAAACTTCCGCGAATAGAAGAAACGAGAAGCGCGATTTTCAACTGATTGGAGTTCGACTGGAGCGCAAGCATCCCTGCTTGCAATGAGCGTCGCTTCGGCGCGAAAACTTTCGTTGCCCTCGAAGTTGCCGAAAATTAACGGTATTACGCCGATCGTCAAGCGACGTTTGCAAGCAAGGATGTCTCTTGCTCCAGTCCGATGAACATTTTCTCGGTTTTGAGAATGATGATTTAATTATTTTTGGGTCGCCGATTGAGTTTGACCGCTTCCGCCGACGACGTAGCTTTCACGCGAACGGACGACTAACTGCGGGCGATTGACGCGCACTTTAATTTGCCGCTTTTGTCCCGCTTGTCCTTCTTCGGACGGATAAAAACCGATGTTATATTGACGGCGCAACTCTTCGGCGATTCCCTCAAACGCCGTAGTCAAGCCGCCGGGCGTGGCTTCCGGTCGAAACACTCTGCCGCCGGTCGCGTCGGCTAAATCTTCCAGATATTTTCTGCCGACGGCGTATTCCGCGCTGCTCGTGCCGGGTGCGTCGCGCCCGCCGCCAAAGATGCCGCCGTTCGGAAACGTCGAACCGATGCCGCCGCGATTATCGAAAAACGTATTGTAATAAATCGGGAAAACCAGCGCGTCGGCTTCTTCGGCATCGCTGACGGTCGTCTCGTAACGGGATTTCGTCGAAGTCGTATCCACGCCGTCGGTAAATAAAACAATTGCCTTGCGTCCTTCGACTTTACTCAAACGCTTGCGGAGCGAGAAATCAACCGCGTCGTAAAGCGAAGTTCCGCCGCCGAAATCGGCTCGCCGGATAGCTTTGTAAATCGCCATCCGGTCGTTCGTCGCTTCGGTCAAAACGTGGACGTTCGCGTCGAATTCGATGACCATCACGCTGTCCTGCGATTTTAACTGGTCAACGAACGCGATTGCCGCCGTCTGAATTTCCTCTATTTTGTAGGAAGTCGAAGGACTCGTGTCAATCAAAAGAATCACCGTGAAGGGTTTGTCGGACGTTCCGAAATAAGCGATTTCCTGTTCCGCGCCGTTGTCGAAAATTTTAAAGTCGGTGCGCCGCAAATTCGGAATATAAAGCCCGCTGCGGTCGAAAACGGAAACGGGAATCGTTACCAGATTGGTTTCCACGTTAAGAACTTCGCCGTCTTCGTCCGTCGTCGGAACAGACGCGGCGGTCGTCGAAGCAGTTGGCGCGGACGCGGTTTTATCATTCTTATTTTTTGATTTTTCCTTGCGCGATTTCGTATAAACCGGAAAAGTTTTTTTCGGCTTCGATTCCGAATACTCGTCTGCGGGCGTTTCCGCCGTCGTCGTCGCCGGTGTCGGTGCGGGCGTTGGTCGTCTGCCCGACTGCGCTGTCGCGGCAATCGAAAAAAAACTAAAAACAAACAGTAATCCGACTGCAATTCTCTTCATCTCGACTTTCTCCGTGTAATTCTAAAACTGTAATTAATGGTTTAGATGCCGGAAAATTGAAAAAGTCGGCACGAATTTGTAAAGGCTTGGTAAAGATTCCCGATTATTTGCCGCAGCATTTGCAGATGAAATCAGTCGCGTCAAGATTTATTGTTTCAAATTCCGCGTCGTTCGCCGCTCTCAGCGGTTCGCGTTCGTTCGAGTCGAAATAATCATTGATGGCTTCGACCAACTTTAACTTTTCCAGATTCGGCAAATTCAAAAACCCGTGAAAGACGAGCGTTATATTTTCATTCATACTTTTTGCGTTCTCCTTTTTCTTCGGAAACCGGTTGGTTAAATCATACATCTACTGCATCGAATAGATGCAACACTCCCTGTATTATCGGTCAAAACCGCTTTGGCATCGTAATTGCGAAGTGCTAAGCTGCAATTACTCTCCTGCAAAATTTATTTTTGCAAAAATAATTTATATCGAGAAAAAGAGGAGTAAAAAAGTATGAAAAAATATATCGCTACATTATTGATGATAATCGTTCCGGCAGTAATGATTCCGCTGGCAATGCCTGTTACCGCCGACGCTCAAACTTACGTCAAGCGCGTCGTCGGCAGAAACGGTCGCGTGCGCTACGTGCGCGTCAAAAAACCCGGTTTTTATCGTCGCCACCGTAATGCGTCGAATATCGCTATCGGAACCGGCGGCGGCGCATTGCTCGGCGGAATTCTCGGCGGCGGCAAAGGCGCGTTAATCGGCGCGGGTGTCGGCGCGGGCAGTTCGGCACTTTACACCTACAAACTCAACAAAAAGAAAAAACGTTACTACAAAGTTCGTCGCAGATAGTTCGGTTTGTTGATTTTTAAAAGCAAAAGCCGTGAAAATTTGAATTTTCACGGCTTTTGCCTTTCGCATTTGAGATCATTCGGCGATTGTCGGCACACATTTTACGAATCAGTATAGCCGTCTTTTTTATTGCGTTCATCTTCACGGCTTTTATCATCGGCAAGGTCGAACCATCTTTGATAGCCGTTTTTTGATAAAAAAGAGAAGCGAGAATTTATTCGCTTCTCTTTTTCCTGTTAATTGAACGAGACAAATTATTTCTCTTTCGTCGCCGTGAATGAAATTGGCGGCAAGCCTTGACCGGATAAAGTTCCGGTCATTTTATCGCCGTCAGTCGTGCTTTCCAATTTCAATTCCATCATTTGACCGTGAACGTCAACCTTAAAAGTTCCGATTGCCGTGTTGCCGCTGACTTTGCCGTCGGATAAATTTCCGCCGCCCATCGCCGAAGCGAACGAGCCGCTCAAATTTGCGCCGTCCTGTTTTAAGTCGAGCGTCATCGGCAATTGCTGACCGCCCGCGTTTGCCGTCAAGTTCCATTTGCCGCCGAGGTTGACGGTCGGCGCGGCGTTCATCTCGACTTTTTTCGCCATCACCACGGTTTTCGGGTCAACCGTTATTTCCTTCAGACGTTTGGCGGAAGCGTCGGTCATCGGTCGTCAGGACTAAAACGCCGCCGTCGCTGCGAAGCGCGAAATCTACGATATAGTCGGGCGCGTTGTGAATCGTCTGAATTGCTTCGTCGGAATCCTGTTTGTAAACCAGAATCACGCCGCCGACCGCGATGAAAATACGTTCGTCATCGGCGACGGCGATTTTGTTAATCCGGCGGGCGCGTTTGTAATTTTCGGTTTGCGTCGGAATCTGCCAGAGGTTTATAAAGTTTCCTTTATCGTCGAACTGCTGAACGCGCAGCGATTCGTCGCCGACGTAGATTCTGCCTTGTTTGTCAACGCCAATCGCGTCGGCATTCTGGAACGCACCGATGTCCGTGCCTTCGCTGCCGAATTCAAGCAGGTTCGGATTATCAACCGGCGTGGGCGAAAAAACCGGCTTCGGTGTCGGTGTCGAATATGAATAAACGGGCGCGGAAATCGGCAATAGCGGTTCAGGAATCAGTTTCGGTTTTTCCGTCGAAATGACGAATCGAGTTTCGCAGTAACGG
>JAJAYR010000186.1 GCA_026786155.1 Pyrinomonadaceae bacterium | reverse complement strand
GAAAGTTGCAGCCGAAAAAACAATCAAAGCGAGCAAAAAACTCGCCATTATTCCCACTACAAGGTCTTCGTTTAATAAGAGAAGAAATTTCACGCTCGACATCATATTTTATGAAGCATCTAACGGCTGAGATGACGTGGGGCAAAACACCGCGCAACTTGGCAAACGAAACAGCGTCCGTGTTTTGCCCTCACATCCATTGAATTGTTAGCTTGCGTTTGTATGAAAGCGCACTGGGTTTGATTGAGAAACGCTCGTCCAATAATATCCCATTTGACCTCGCTCAAGAAAATTCTCTCCCTTTAATTCTTGTAGCCAAATTTCACGATTAACGGTTGCCAAAAATCTGTGCAAGTTCGGTAAGTTAGCGCGTGGCTCGAACACCCATTCAGTAATTCCGTTGTAAAAGGGCAACATCCATTGCAACTCCAAGTCTAATGCGCCTGTTTCAATTCGACGTTCCAAAGAGCTAAAAACTTTCTGGCTTGCAGTTTTGGACAAGCCCGAAACTCCAGTAAAGCAAGAAGGTTCTGCTTGCTCATACCATAACAGAAACAAAGAACGCTTTAACGCTTCAAGCCCTTCGGTTTCTGATTCAATCAAGTCAACATACGCTTCGTATATTTTTCCGTATTCTGCGAAAGTTCCGTTTTGCTCAAGTTGCAGAGATTTCTCTTCCATTAAGCCTGTTACACTTCCAACCTGCGAGAGAAGTTTCTGTTCGGCTAAATTTAACGCCTCTAAATTCATCAACTTTTGGATTACCCGAAGCAAGCTAACTTTGTATTCAACGGATAGCAGTTAGTAAAAATTACTTAAACTAACTACTCCCCGTTATCGGTTATTTACATTTTGAATAACCGCAGTCGCGGCAGAAATCACAGCCCGAAGCGTGTTCGAGTTGTCCTTTGCATTCGGGGCATTCGCCGATGAGCGCGGACATTTGCGGTTTCTTTTCGGCGACGATTGCCGGAACTTCGGCGATTGCCGGTTTGCTGATTTGCCGTTCCGATGCCGGAAGATTTCGCAGACGGCGGTCAATCAGCAGAAGGCATTCGGCAATCGCCTGTTCGGGCGACGTCAAAAGACGTTCGTTAAACCAGACGGCGTGCGTTCCCGTAACTTTGTTCAAACTGCGGGCGACTTCCTTAACTTCAAATCCGCCGCGCAGCATCCGCGATGCCAGCAGTCCGACGCTTTCCGAAATCGGACCCGTCGCAAAAACTTCCAAAACCTTTTCTCCGTCGTGATTGACCGTGACATACAAATTTACGTTGTCGAAAGCGATGCGCCACGTCGAACCCTGCAATTCGCGCGGGCGTTCGATTTTTTCCGTTTTCGTCGGTTTTGTTTCGGCAATCGGTTGGAACGTCGTCAGTTCATTGCATTCTTCGACGACGATAGTTTCAGCGTTTTCCGCCGCTTCTGTCTGCTTGTTTTCGGCTTTTATCGAAGTCAAAACCTGCCCGTCGCGCGAACCGTCGCGGTAATAGGAAACGCATTTACAGCCCAAATCTCGCGCCATTCGATAAAGTTCGTCAACCGATTCGACCGTATCGTCGTTCGCGCCGTTGCACGTTTTCGATACGGAATTATCAACATTGCGCTGCGCCGCCGCCAACACCTGAACGTGCTGTTTCGACGTGATATTCAACGCCGAAATAAAATACGGCGGCAGTTTATCTTCGTTCTCGACGACGAACTGCGCGGCTTGTTTGATTGATTCTTCGTCGGTCTGGTCAACCGTCATTCCCAACGCTTCCGCCGCCAATGTGTGAACATAAGTCCTCGTTCCAATCGTATCTTGACGAACATACGCCCACGAAAAATTCGGTTCGCAGCCGCTCGAAGTTTCGGCGACCAGCGAAATCGTTCCCGTCGGCGCAATCGTCGTCGTTTCGTAATTGCGCGGCGTTAAAGGCACGTCACGCGAGATGCCGATTTCGTCGTAGATAAATTTCGCGTAAGCCGCGCGGTTCGCTTCAAATTCGGGAAACACTCCCTTTTCCGCGCCCAATTTCAGCGACGCTCGCCACGCTTCCCGGCGGACAAAACCCATCACCTTATCCATCAAATCAATCGAAGCCTGTTCGCCGTAAGTGATTTGCAGTTTCAGACACAAATCCGCAAAACCCATAATTCCCAAACCGACCGGACGAGTTCTTTTCACCACGTCGTCAATCTCTTCGAGCGGAAAATCGCCCGCGTCAATCACGTTATCTAAAAACTGCCTGCTGAGTTGCGTAACCTGCTCCAGCCGTTCCCACTCGATAGATTCATCAGTGTTTGTGCCGTCGCCGACTTGCTTGTAAAACTTCGATAAATCAACCGAACCGAGGTTGCACGAATTTGAAAAATGTAAGAACTGTTCGCCGCATTGCCGGTTGTTAATATATGAAAACATTGGTTTTCCGCGTTCGGTGAGTGATTCAAATCCACCGATAAAGAAGTTGTGAAATTCGTCCACCGTGCCGTTATAGACGGTTTCTTCACCGTCGAAAACAACCGAAACGACTTTGTGATTAGTCATCGAAGCAGTTTCCTTCAAAGATGCGTAGGTGCGAAACGGACTTGTTTTTCTGGAAATTTCAAAACTAATTTCTCTCGCCTGACACGCTTTTACCCAATCTTCCTTTTTAACTGCGCCGTTAGCCTGACAATCCAAAAACACCTCAACCTGTTCCGATCTGAGTTTGGCTTTTCTTCTCGCGTGTCCGGCTTTCGAGTTAGCAAGCCGGTCGGTTTCCCAATTCGGAATTGTGTTTCGATAAGAATTCAGAGCGCAAACCGACGAACAAACACCGCTTTCACGACGAAACGGCTTAGTTATGAAATGAACGCCGCAAACTTCGCAATTTTTGTTGATGTGAACACAGCCGTCAACAAACACGCAATCATAACCCTGCGCCGTCAAATCCAAATAAAGCCGCACGGAACGCGGGTCTTTGTCGGAATGTTCCAAGCCGAGTTCCGCCGCCGCCCATTTTGACAAACCGAGCAAGCCGCCTAAATGATCGTCGCGCCACTTGGAAAATTGAGTCGGCAATCCGCGCGTCCCGGCATAACTTGCCCATTCTTTCGCCGAAAATCTGTGTCCTAATTGTTCGGTCAATTCCAAAGCGCAAGTCTTTAAATCTTCGTTGCTGAATCCGCTGAATCTGCCGTTTTTTTCTCCGCTTACCGCGGCGGACATATTTTGGCGATAGTCCGCCCACTTTTCCGCACTCCATTCGGTTTGAGCGCGAACCATCGGATTGTTTGCTCCCGCCATCGCATCTCCGTGCAGACGGTCGTGATCCTGCACAGACATCACTTGCAAGTTTTCAGGACTGTTATTTTGGGCGTTGAAATCTTTATGATGAACAACGTGACCGGACGGAATACATTCCAAATTTTGATGGAATTGCGCGATGAGCCGATGTTCGGCTTTATGAGTTTTCTGTCCGCCGTTATTTACCCAAATATAGTCTTGTGAGCGTGAATTGGCGGCAGGAAACAAATCTTTGAGCGAAGCGTGAAAGCGCGTCATAATATGCAGGCTGTCGCCTTTTTGCAATTCGTCAACTCGTTTATAATCGCCGCCTCTAATCAAAAGTTTGTGATTAGCCGTCGCTCTGATAATTGAGCCGTCGTCCAAAGTAACCTTATAGACTGCTTTCTTGTGTCCCGTAATTCGCGGATTACGCATCGTCCGAATAACAATTTGACCGCGTTCATTTAATGCATAAACCGGAACATCCTGACCCGCTTCGGCAAGTTCTTTGATCGGCACATTACCGCGCCCGTCAGCTACTGCCACCAAAGTTTCGGCGGTAACACAAGGGTTACTCGCAAAAATCGGTCCCATTGATTCCATCATATGATTATGACGATTTACCTGATCAATAAACGCGATGCCCGGCTCGGCATATTTGTGCGCCGAAGCGATAATGCGATTCCAGATATCGGGCGCGTAAATCATTCCCGAAGACGGCGGATTTTCAATCGCGCAGTCGGACAAATCGGCGTTTTCAAAAGCCAACTTGTCGGCAAAAGTTACCGTTTCGCCCGCCGAACGACGATAAACGACGTAATCCGTTCCCGTTACCGCGTCGAAAACCGGCTGCGTCCACGCTTCGCCGTCAAATTCGGTTTGAAACCATTCTTTATTATCAACCGCTTCCAAAAATTTATCGGTTACGTTGACCGAGATATTAAAATTGGTCAAAGAATGCTGGTCATTTTTCGCGTGAATAAATCTTAGTAAATCAGGATGCGTGCAGCGCATCATTCCCATATTTGCGCCGCGCCGCACACCGCCTTGTTTGACGACTTCGGTCATCGTGTTGACGATGTTCATAAACGACACCGGACCCGAAGCCACGCCGCGCGTCGAGTTGACCATCGCGCCCATCGGACGGATAAATTCGTAAGTCATTCCCGTGCCGCCGCCGGTTTGATGAATCGTCGCGGCTGCTTTGGCGTGTTCCATAATGCCGGAAATCGAGTCCGGGACGTTCAAAACGAAACACGCGGCGAGTTGCCCTTTCGGTTTTCCGGCGTTGACCAAACACGGCGTGTTCGGCACGAATTCGCGGTTGAGCATTATTTCCAGCATCGAATTGTAAAAATAATCGCGCATTACCGGGTCGCCTTCGGCGCGGGAGACGTGAGCGACGACGCGCCGCGCAATATCCGACCACGTTTCGAGTGGTTCGCCGTTCATATCTTTCAGCGAATAGCGTTTGCTGACGACTTTATGACCGTTCAGACCAATCGGTTTGATTTCGCGTTTTTGGGAAGTTCCCGTGCCGTTTCCGTTTGATTTTCCGTTTTTGGCGATCACACCGCCCGACATCACAGGCTCAAAGACTGTCTTCATTTTACTCACCTTTCCTCGCGTCCTTTAAGGACGGCTGGGTTATATTTTAGAATTTTTGTCCGTTAATTGCATTGGCAAAATACAAGATTTGGAAGCATCGAGTTTTGATTTTGTTTGGGAACTCAGATTAATTTCTATCAAGTGAAATGAAGAATACCCGAATTCAAATCCGCTTGTCAACAAATAAATGCACAATATATTGTGGCAAGCGTCTAAATTTTGACCAAATATCGTGTAAGTTAAAGTAAAACCTTAGCTTCGGCGTTTGAAAATATTTTTGGCTTTCCGGTTATTTGACTTTCGCCGCGCAGATTTCCGAAACTGGAAACATGGAAAAATTAATCAACGGAACAGCCGCCGCCGGAACAGTGCGATTTATGGCGGCAATCACGACGGAAATCGCCCGCGAAGCCGTCCGCCGCCATCAAACTTCGCCGACCGTTTCCGCCGCGCTCGGCAGAGTTTTAACGGGAACGCTGCTGTTAGGCGCAAGCCTCAAAGAGTTCGACCGGCTGACCGTCAAAATCGAATGCGACGGCGCGGTCAAAGGCATCACCGCCGAAGCCGATATGCACGGCAGAGTGCGCGGCTACGTCAAAAATCCGCACCCCGAACTGCCGCCGAAGGAAAACGGCAAATTCGATGTTTCAGGCGTTATCGGCGACGGAACTTTCTACGTTATCCGCGAATCCGGTTATGAAATCGGCTTGCACCGTGAGCCTTATGTCGGTTCAGTCCCGCTTGTTTCGGGCGAAATCGCCGAAGATTTCGCTTATTATTTAGCGAAGTCGGAACAAATTCCGTCGGCGGTTTTGTTGGGCGTTCTACTGCAAAATCAAGAGCCGTTCGTTGCCGCTTCCGGCGGCGTGATAATTCAAATGATGCCGGGCGCGAACGAACATATTATTACGATGATTGAAGACACGATTCGCCACGCGCCGCACATCACGACCGTCATCAAAGACGGCGCGACGGCGGAAGATTTGGTCAAACTCGCGCTCGGCGAAATTGATTTCGAGATTCTGGAAGAAAGGGCAGTCGAATTCAAATGCAACTGCTCGTTCGACCGCGCCGTCTCCTTAATTTCATCGCTCGGACGCGCAGAAGTCGCCGCGATGCTCAGGGAAGATAAGGGCGCGACGATGACGTGCGGATTTTGCAACGAAATTTATACGCTTGACGAAAGAGATTTACAAAAGATGCTCGATGCGGAAAAGGTCGAGGATAAAGTCAACGCGACGTAAAATTACCGACATCCAAAATAAAACGGATGTTGAAGAGCGACGGATTTTCTGTGTCGAACAGCGAATAGTGAATAGTTGATAGCGAACAACGCCGTCAGCGCAACTATTCGCTCTTCACTATCAACTGTTCGCTGTTCATTCGGTAAAAATTCCGCGCTTTATCATTCAATCAATGCTTGTGGAGGATTTTGGATTCAATGTCCGGAATTAACCGAAAAGGTCAGAACCGGGAGCGGTAG
>JAJAYR010000185.1 GCA_026786155.1 Pyrinomonadaceae bacterium | reverse complement strand
GTCCCGGCGTGTCGAGAATGTTGATTTTGTAATCGCCGTAACGGACAGCGGCGTTTTTAGCCATAATAGTAATGCCGCGCTCGCGGTCCAAAACCATCGTATCCATCAATCGATCCAGCGTGGCTTCGTTGTCGCGGAACGTGCCGGATTGTTTGAGCATCGCGTCCACCAAAGTCGTTTTGCCGTGGTCAACGTGCGCGATAATAGCGATGTTTCTGATATTTTCTCGGTTAATCATAATGTAAAAAAGTTGCGTTAAAACAAACGAAAATAATGACGGATTAGAAGGGAAAAGGCAAATCACAAGATAACTTTGACGCGCCAAATGGTATCAAATACAATACCGTTAATGAGATTGTGGCAAATCGTAATTGACACGAATGTTTTTATTTCGGCACTTCGCTCGCAGTTTGGCGTGTCGTATAAACTTTTTATGATGCTTGAAAGCGGGAAGTTTGAAAGTAACTTATCAGTCTCTTTGGCGATGGAATATGAGGAAGTCTCGAAGCGAATTTTAGCTGAAATAAAATTAACGAAGGAAGATGTTGAAGAAATTTTGAACTACGTTTTTTCCACTGCCAATCGGCGACAGGTTTATTATCTTTGGAGACCTTTTTTGCGCGACCCGAAAGACGATATGGTTTTGGAATTGGCGGTTGCGGCGAGTTGTGAAATCATCGTAACGTATAACACGAAAGATTTTCGCGGAGTGGAAAAGTTCGGCATCAAAACGATGACACCGTTGGAATTTTTGCGAGAAATAGGAGAAATAAAATGAGTTCGATAAGTTTGCGGCTGCCCGATTCGCTGCACGAGCAAGCCAGAAAATTGGCGAAAAAAGAGAATGTTTCCATCAATCAACTGATAACTTTAGCCGTTGCCGAGAAAGTGTCGGCTTTGATGACGGAGGATTATTTGGAGGAACGCGCCAAATTGGGAAACAGAAAGAAATTTGAACGGGCGATGGCAAAAGTCGCCAAAATCGAGCCGGAAAAATTCGACCGGCTGCCGTCATAACTAACAACTTTTGAGCTGATTATTTCCGCCGAAAAAGTTCCAAATCTTCAAAAGATAACGGGTCTTCGAGCGGTTCGAGATGTGTGAAAACGGTTGATTCGGGAACGACGCGGCAGATTTCCAGTTCGATTTCTTCGGTCAAATCGTGTCCTTTCTGCACTGTCCATTCGTCGGGAACGAGAATGTGAACGGAAATAAAATGTCTCGCGCCGGATTGTCGGGTTCGCAGAGCGTGATAATCAATGCCTTTTTTTTCAACGTAATCGTCGAGAACGCGGACTATTTCTTTAGTGATTTCGGGCGAAATCGCCGTGTCCATCAAACCTAACGCCGAGCGTTTTATCAATTGAAAACCCGTCCAGACGATGTTCAGCGCCACCAGCAAAGCGATAATCGGGTCGAGAACGAGCCAGCCCGTGAAACCGACGACGACGATTCCCAAAACCACGCCGACCGAAGTCCAAACGTCGGTCATCAAATGTCGCCCGTCGGCTTCCAAAACAATCGAATGATGCTGCTTGCCGATTTTTATCAAAAGAACTCCGACGATTAAATTTATCAGCGTGGCGACGAGCGAAATGACTAAACCGATGCCGACGTTTTCAATCGGCGGCGGCGCGAAGAGTCGCGGCACCGCCGTATAAACGATGCCGACGGCAGCGAGAAAAATCAGCGTGCCTTCAATGCCGCTGGCGAAATACTCGGCTTTGTCGTGTCCGAAAGCGTGGTCGTCGTCGGGTGGTTGGACGGCGATTTTTATCATCACCAGCGCGATCACCGCCGCGATAAGATTTATCACCGATTCGAGCGCGTCGGACAATAAACCGATTGAACCCGTGTAGAAATATGCCGCCGCCTTCAACGCAATCGTCAGAACCGCCGCCGTAATTGACAGCCAAACGTAACGGCTCAAATTCTCTCTCTGAATCATTTCGGAAAATCGAAAAGCGTAAATTATTCGCAGTTCGATTATAAGGTTGAAAAGCGCAATCTATAAAAGCCGAAAAAAGAAAAGCCCGAACGATTCGACATCATTCGGGCTTTATTACACAACTTTTACAAATTCGATCAACGAATCCGATCTTTTTCGACGATTAGATTATTCGTCACGCTGAATACGCCGGGAACGCCGTTTGCCAGGACATTCGCCAGATTTTTATCGCCGCGATTAGCGACAAATCCTTCGAGCGTTAAATTTCCGCCGTCAACGATAATTTTAACCGACGGATTCGCGCCTAAAAAGTATCGGTATAAACTTCCGCCGTTTTGCAGCGTTCGCAAAGTCCGCAGCCGAATCGAGTCGTCAAAACCCGACAGCGGCAAAACTTCGATGTTGTTGACGACGTTGGTTACGCCGTTAATTCTCTCGACAACGCGCTCCGCACTTTTTCTGGTCGTCGGCTGAACGACTTTGCCCATTAGAGTTACGGTGTCGCCGTCAACGCGAAAAGCGATGTTGTCGAAAACGCCGTAATAGGGAAGCCTGATTATTTCCTTAAAAATCTTTTGCTCCAAGTTTCTTTGGGAAAAACCTTGAGCGTTCACGTCCATTTGCGATAATCCCAAAATTGCCACCATCAATATAAATAAATTTCTGATGTATTTCATCTCGTTAATTTCTCCTTAAAGCATCGGCGCAAATTAAATAATTTCTTTCATTTTGCCGGTAAATAACAGATGAAATCAGTCGCTTGAAAGATGGAAAATTTCGCGGGTGAATCGTAAAGATTTGTAATAATTTCAACGAGTTCGGGTTTGCCGCAACGCTTCGTAAAGCGCGATGCCGACGCTGGTGGCGAGATTCAGACTGCGGACGTTTTCGTTCGGCATCGGAATCGTCAGACAGCGTTCCCAATTGGCTTTCAGCAACTCTTCGGGCAGCCCGCGCGTTTCGCGTCCGAAAATTAAACAGTCGTTTTCGGCAAACTCGAAATCGCTGTAAATTTTATCGGTTTTCGTCGTGAAATAAAGAAAACGCGAATCCGGCAAAGCCGCGTATAAATCTTCCAAATCAATATGCCGCCGGATTTTAACGAAATCCCAATAATCGAGTCCGGCGCGTTTAACCGCTTTTTCGTCGAGGCGAAATCCGGCTACGCCGACGATATGCAAATCGGTAAAAGTTGCCGCGCACAGACGAGCGATGTTGCCCGTATTCGGCGGAATTTCAGGTTCGACGAGAGCGATATGAAACATTGATTTTTTATAAACAACGCACCGAAGTTCAGAGTTCAAACGCGGAACGCCCTTTGCCGCCGCCGCGCTTGGCGGGCGAAAACACGCTCTCTGCGTGAACTCAGAACATTAAAACCGATTTGCCTTTTCATTTTCGATAAAATTATCGCAGAACGTCTGCCATTGTTTTTTTTGAATGCCGAAAAAACAACCGATGTTCGCCGTCGCCAGATTGCGGACGGATTCGACGATTCCGCTCGTGTCTGCGACGTTTGTTTTTTCGTGCAAGCCGATGACGGAGAAATTTATTTTCGCGCCTTTTCGCTGCAAACAAAAATTATTGGTCGAATCGGCGACGAAAAAATGCGACGTGGTTGATTCGTGCGCCGCGTCGGTCGGATTGCGCGAAGGCTAAACGGTCAGCACGGATTCTTCCGGCGCGTCGAAAATTTCGGTTATCTTCACCCAATCGTCTTTGCCCGAAGCCGGCAGAACGGCTTTGATAAAATCGCCGACGGCGGCGCGTTTTCCCGCCTGCGCCGCGCCTTCCGCGTCATAAAGACTGAAACCCGTAATCCCCGATTCAGCGTTCCAGCGTTCGATGTCGAAAAGTTTTTCCTTCAATTTGTGAAAAACCTTTTCGGCTTCTGCGGCAATTTGAAAAACGCGCGACGCGCTCGTTACCGAACTCGCTTCCGCCGTTTTTTGATTAGCTTGCGCCAGTAAATTTTCGATTTTGCCTGCCATCATTTTTGCTTTTTCGTCGAAATTTTAATTTATAATATCGTTTCAACTGCCCGAATGCCATATCGAAAGCATCTTGAAGCGCAATAATCTCATCAATAAAAGAGATTACAAATTGCGGCTCGATGCCCGAAATTTCTATTTGTGCTACAATCCGCAAAAGTCAGTTTTCAAAAAATCCCAAGGAGAATTTGTTGTGCGTTTTAAGTTTTTAGTATTAGTTGCACTTTTGGTTTTGACCAATTTTTCGCTCGCTTCCGCGCAGGAAATAAATCAGCAGACAATCGTCAAACCGACACCGGAAGCGACTCCGAAAGCCGCTAAAAAAGATAAAAAATCGGATACCAAACAATCGGCGAACGGGTTGAGCAAAAACGCGACTGCCGAACAGGTGGCGGAATCAGTGGTTTTTATTTACGGCGGTCTAGGCGGGCGCGACTATCTCAAACAAATCCGCAAAACAACCATCGAGCGCGGCAAAATCAACATTCTTAACGCCGACGGCAAAACCGAACAGGCGACTTACGAACGGCTGATTGTGCGCGGCGACAATCTCGAAAAAGAGCGCGTTCGCTTTGACCAATCGTTTCCTTCCGCCAAATACGCGCTCGTCTACAACAACGACAAAATCTTCGGCGTTTTCAACGATGCGGTTTTTACGCCGCGCGAAGACGCGACGAAAGCCTTTGAAAATCAGATTTGGCGCGGACTCGAAGCGTTGCTGCGCTACAAAGAAAACGGTTCGACGCTCGCGCTCGGCGAACGCGAAAAATTGATGAACGTCGAATTTTTCGTGCTGGACGTTACGGACAAACAAAATCGTAAAACGCGCTTTTATATCAGTTCAAAAACCCTGCGCGTGATGATGCTCGAATACGAAGAAGCCGGTGTCAAACTGCGCCGGAAATTTTACGATTACAACTACGCGCAGGGAACGCTCGTGCCGTTTCGCTCGGTGCTTTGGGCGAACGACAAACAAATCGAAGAAACCAACATTCAAACGATTAGCTTCGGTCAAAAAGTCGAAGAAGATGTTTTCAAAGAAAGCTAAATAGTCCGTAAATTAAGTTTTTTGGCATTTCGACAAGCGTTTAGAGTTCACGCTT
>JAJAYR010000184.1 GCA_026786155.1 Pyrinomonadaceae bacterium | reverse complement strand
GCGTCACTGATCCGGGACGCCGCCGGGGGGGCCGGGGGCACCCACGCCCAGGGGGGGGGCCAAAACCCCCCCCCCCCCCGGGCCGCACCCCGGGGCCCCCCCGCCCGCCCCCCCCCCCCGCCCCCGCGTCTCATTTATTTTTCAACCGTCGCTTCTTCGACGAGCATCACGGGAATTTCGTCGCGGATCGGATAAACGAGAGCGCATTCGGGGTTGGTGCATTTCAAACCGCTTTCGTCGGGTTTGATTTCGACCTTCGATTTGCATTTCGGACAGCGCAGAATTTCTAAAAGTTCGGGACTGATTGCCATTATATTATCTCTCCAAATAGGACTTATTTGATTATGAACGATTAAAGCGGCAAAGTTAAAAGGCGAGAGAAATTCCCTCGCCCTGACTGCGTTTTGCCTTTGCCTTTTAATCAAGTTTCGACCTTGATGCCGCATTTTGAACAGAATCTGGCACCGTCGCGGAGTTGCGCCCGGCATCCCTGACAGCGACCTTTCAGAGTCTTTATTTTCCCGCCGCAGTCTTTGCAAAACTTCGCTTTTTCGGCGTTCGTCTGACCGCAAAACGGGCAAAATACAGTTTCCAGATATTCGGTTCCGATTGGCATAAAAGTTTTACCGGAAGTTTGAAACGAACTTTCGACGTTTATTCCTGTTCGAGAATCGCGTTGAAAGTTTTCGCGCTGCCGGCTTTGATAATCACTTTGCGCTCCCAAGCCTTGTAGCCCGGACGCGCCACGCGAATAACATATTCAGCCGGAGCGAGCATCGTCTGCGTCGGCGTGTTGCCTTCGTAGCTGCCGTCAATCTCGATGTCCGCGCCGGGCGGCTCCGACGTTATCGTTACCGAAACTTCCGCCGAACTCGGCGGCGCGGTTTGTCCGCTTGGCGCTTGATTTGGCGGCTGATTTTGCCCGATATTGCCGAAAGCGTTCGCCATTTGTCCGCCGACGGCGAAACCCGCGCCTAAACCCGCGCCTAAACCCGCACCGCCGCCTTCGTTCTGCGCCGCGTCGCGCAGCGCGTCAGCCGCCTGAAATTGCATATAGCGGTTTGCGTCGCCGAGTGCGCCCATCGAACTGCGCTTGTCCATCGCCGCTTCGACTTCGGGCGGCAGCGAGATATTTTCAACGTAGAATTTCGTGACCTGCAAACCGTAAGTGCTGAAATCTTCGTTGATTTTCGCGCGAATCGCTTCGCCGACTTCTTTATACTGCGCGGCTAAATCGAGCGCAGGAATTTTCAACTAGCCCAGAGCATCGGAAAATTCCGTCACGATGGCGCGTTTGAGTTGTTCGTCAATGTCTTCGGTTTGAAAATGCGCGTTCGTTCCGGCGACTTCTTTGATAAACATCGCCGGGTCAGCCACGCGCAAAGAATATGCGCCGAAAGCCCGCAGACGAACGATCCCGAAATCAGCGTCGCGGAGCATAATCGGGTTCGCCGTTCCCCATTTCATATCGGTAAATTGTTTCGTGTTGACGAAATAAACTTCCGACTTTATCGGTGAATTGAAACCGAATTTCCACGCGCCCAACTTCGACAGAATCGGCGTGTTGCCGCCTTCAACCGTGTAGCGTCCGGGCGTAAAAACATCCGCCACCTGACCTTCAAAAACAAACACCGCCGTCTGCGATTCGCGCACGATAAGCTGCGCTCCGTTTTTAATTTCCTGCTGATAAACCGGAAAACGATAAAGTATCGTGTTGCCCGAATCGTCGAGCCATTCGATAACTTCGATAAACTGATTCATCGCCGCATCCTTAACTTTGTCGAAAAAACCCATAATTTTATTTTCTCCTTTTGCAGAATCTTAACGAAAACTATCGCATAAAGTTTCGATAAATGGAAGTTTTACAGCGATGAATGATATTGATTTCGGATGCCGTTTCAGAAAAAAAATTTCTCAAATACTGCTTGATTAAAGTCAAAAGCGTTTTTAAATTATATGCCGCGTCCGGTATTTCGTGATTGAATAAAAAACCAGAAGCATCGCCGTTCCGCCTGCAATATCGAGTAGAACGTCGTCAAGCGAACCTGTCCGCGAAGCGATGTAACTTTGATTAGTTTCGTCAATCGAAGCGACGAGCGAAACTAAAACGAACGCGAAGAGAAACCAAAAACGGCGCAAAAATATCAGATTTGAACTTGAAAATGCGCGGGAAGCCCAAAACGCCAGAATCGCGTATTCGGTAACGTGCGCGAGTTTGCGAATGTAGCCGTGATAAACGATTAAAATTTCTTCCGGCGAGTTGGGAAAAAGAAATTCCAAAAGCGGACGAACAAACCGCGAAGTATTCGACATCGAGGCTTGTCCGGTCGAGAGAAACAAAACCAATCCGATCCACAGAAAAAGCGGCACATAACGAAAAAACTGTCCGCGCCATTTTAATTTTTGCAAATTTTCCGCCATCACAGAGAAAGGGATGAGGGCAGAGGGATGAAGGATGAATAAAACCAAGACGGCTTTACTCATCCCTCATCCTTCATCCCTCTGCCCTTTTATTCCGCCGCCGCCGCGCCGGAGACGACTTCGATAATTTCCTTAGTAATCGCCGCCTGACGAATGCGATTCATATTCAAAGTCAAGGTATCAATCAATTCGCCCGCGTTTTTCGATGCGCTGTCCATTGCCGTCATTCGTGCGCCCTGTTCGGACGCAGTTGATTCGAGCATCGAACGATAAATCTGCGTTTCGACTTGTTTCGGAAGCAGTTTGCCGAAAATTTGGCTCGCCGGTTGTTCGTAAAGATACTCGGCTTGCGCTGAATTATTCGCTTCCGTTTCGTTCGGCGCAATTCGCGTAATCGGTAAAAGTTGTTCGACTTTGACTTCCTGCGACATCACGGTTTTAAATTCGGTGAAAACGAGAAAAACTTTGTCAATCGCCTCGTCATCCGTGAAAGTTCCGATAATTCGATGGGCGATTTCCACCGCGTCCGAATGTTCGACGCGCCCGCTTCCGGTCAGCCCGACGTATTCTTCGACGAACGTCATTGCGCGGCGTTTGAAAAAATCGCGCCCTTTGCGCCCGACCGGAATCATTTCCGCCGATTTGCCCGCGTTCGCTTTCAAAAAATTCTGCGTCGCCTTCATCAAATTAGTATTGAAACCGCCGCACAAACCTTTGTCCGCGCTGACCAGCACGACCAGATATTTTTCGTCGCCGCGGTCGTCGAGTAACGGCGAGGAAAAATCATCGCCGACTCGCGCACTCAAATTGCCGAGAATCTGCGACATCTTCACCGCAAACGGACGCGCCGCCGTGACGCGGTCGGTGGCGCGTTTGAGTTTCGCCGCCGCGACCATCTTCATCGCTTTGGTGATTTGCTGGGTGTTTTTGACGGATTTTATCCGCCTTCGCATATCTAAAAGACTTGCCATAAATTTATTTCACAAGCGAATGTGGATAATTCGGACTTTCGGGATTAACCGCGAGCGTTCGGGTTGACGGGATGACAACTAAATCCATATCCTCCATCGGAACTGCGCCCAAAAGCACTTGGTCGCCGAAAACCAAAGCACCGACGAAGCACGAACGATTTTGAAATTTCACCTGCACCGGACCGACATACGCCACCAAATGCTTTTTTCCGTCGGTGGTCGTTACTTCCCGCTTTTCCGCTTCTTCGAGATTCAATTGAATTTTAATATGTTCGGGAATACAAAGCATCAACGCGCCCGTGTCAACCAACGCGCTGACATTGATGCTCTCCAGATTCGCGTCGCGCGGATTAACGAGTTCAATGTCGGCGTGAACGTATCCCATAAACTTATTTATCTATTCGACTTTTGTTTTCCTTGGCGAACTTTGCGCCTTGGCGTGAAATTCATTCTCACCAAGGCGCAAAGAACGCCAAGAGAAACTATTGTTGATAATTTAATTTGTCAACACACTCAGGCGTTAGCAATCGCCGTTTTACTTTCGCTCCAGCGCGTCGCCTTGAAGTCTTCGACGGCTTCCTTCATCGCCGCTTTCAAATCGTCGTCAATTGATTTTTTGTCGCGCATCGTTTGTAAAACCGCCGGATGCGAATTCTCGACGAAATTGAAAAGTCCTTCTTCAAAGCGTTTCAAATCGCCGACTTCGATGTCGTCCGCCATTCCGTTGGAAACCGTCCAGATAATCAAAACCTGTTTTTCGACCGGCATCGGCTGATACTGACCCTGCTTCAAAACTTCGGTCAGACGTTTGCCGCGTTCCAATTGATTCTGCGTTGACTTATCCAAATCCGAACCGAATTGCGCGAACGCCGCGAGTTCGCGGTATTGCGCCAAATCAATTCGCAGAGTTCCCGCCACCTGTTTCATCGCTTTGATTTGCGCCGCGCCGCCGACGCGCGAAACCGAGTTGCCGACGTTAATCGCCGGACGCACGCCGGAGTTGAAAAGGTCGGATTCCAAAAAGATTTGCCCGTCGGTAATCGAAATCACGTTCGTCGGAATATAAGCCGAAATATCGCCCGCCTGCGTTTCGATAATCGGCAATGAAGTCAAACTTCCGCCGCCGCGAGCGTCGGACATCTTCGCGGCTCTTTCAAGCAAGCGCGAGTGGAGATAAAAAACGTCGCCCGGATACGCTTCACGACCCGGCGGTCTTCTTAAAAGCAAGGAGATTTCCCGATACGCCGCCGCCTGTTTCGATAAATCGTCGTAAATGGTCAGCGCGTGTCTGCCGTTATCGCGGAAAAATTCGCCCATCGCCACGCCCGTGTAAGGCGCGAGATACTGCATCGCCGCCGGATCGGAAGCCGAAGCGTTGACGATAATCGTATATTCCATCGCACCGTTTTCTTCAAGTTTTTGACGAACCTGCGCGACCGTCGAAGCCTTCTGCCCGATGGCGACGTAGACGCAAATCACGTCTTTGCCTTTTTGGTTGATAATCGCGTCAATGGCAACGGCGGTTTTTCCCGTCTGCCGGTCGCCGATAATCAATTCGCGCTGTCCGCGCCCGATAGGAACCATCGAATCAATCGCCTTTAAACCCGTTTGCAAAGGTTCTTTGTCCGGCTGACGGTCAATAATTCCCGGCGCGATGCGTTCAATCGGATTAAAGATGTCGGTTACGATGTCGCCTTTGCCGTCAATCGGATTTCCCAAAGCGTCAACCACGCGCCCGATGAGCGCGTCGCCGACCGGCACGGACATAATTTTTCCCGTGCGTTTCACCTCGTCGCCTTCCTTGATTTTCTGAAAATCGCCGAACAAAACCGCGCCGACTTTATCTTCTTCGAGGTTCAGCGCGAGTCCGCGCACATCAAACGGAAACTCGATGAGTTCGCCCGCCATCACCTTTTCGAGTCCGTGAATTTCGGCGATTCCGTCGCCGACTTTAATCACCGTTCCGACTTCGGAAACCGTCATACTCGAATCAAAATTTTCAATCTGTGAACGAATAATATCGTTAATTTCGTTGGCTTTTATACTTTCCATTTGTTCTTTGTCCTTCGTCCTTTGTCCTTTGCCGTCTGTCGCTTATCGTCCGTTTTGATTAACGGAAACCAAGGACAAAGGACGAAGGACAAAGAACTATTTCCCAATCATTTGTTGTTTAAGTTCCTGTAACTGCGTTTTCACCGAACCGTCATAAACAGTTGAACCGACGCGCGTTACGATTCCGCCGATTAAGGTTTCGTCGGTTTTGAATTCCAGATTTATTTTTTTAGCGGTTAATTTTTCCAAACTCGTCCGCATTTCGGCTTTTTGCGCTTCGGAAAGTTCCCGCGCCGAAGTGATGTTGGCGGAAATCACGCCGCTGCGTTCTTCTAAAACGCTCGCAAATTTACGATTGATTTCGCCGATTTCCGTCAGGCGATTATTCCGAATCAGAACGCGCAGAAAATTTGCCGTCGTTTTTATCGGTTGAGTTTTGGTGATTAAATTTTCTAAAACTTTTTCCTTGTCGGTTTGAGAAATAGAAGGATTTTGAAAAGCAGTTTGCAAATCGCCGTTGGCGTTAATCATTGCTTCCCAGGTTTTCAACTCATTTTTTACAATTTCGGTTTCGCCGGATTTGGCGACGACATCAGCTAACGCCGCCGCATAGCGACGGGCAACGGTTTCAACACTCATAATTAGTTTAAACCTCCGATGGCTTGTATGTTCGCTTTGACGATTTGCGCGTCCTTGTCGGCGTTGATTTCGCGCTTGATTTTTTCTTCCGCCAGCCGAATGCTTTCTTCGGCGGAAAATTTTCGCAAATCCGTTCGCGCCTGTTGATTCTTGCGTTCGATTTCGCTGTTCGCCTGTTCGCGCAGTTTGTTTATTTCAAACTCGGTCTGCTCGCTGATGCGCGTTTTTTCGGCTTCGGCTTCCTGCGCGGCGCGGCTGCGGACGGTTTGCGTTTCCGCGTCGAGATTGGCGAGTTTCGCTTCGGTCGCCGTCAATTGCGCCAAAGCCGCCTGTTTTTCGGCTTCAGCCTTAATCAGTTCGGCGCGAATCGTTTCGCGTTTCGCTCTAAAGGCTTCCGTCAAAGGCTTTTTCAAAAGATAAAACAGAATAGCGACGAAAATCGTCAGATTTAAAAACCGCCACGCTTCAAAGCCCGGATAATTTAAGTAGTGATTGTAAAATTCTAAAAATCCGCCGCCCGCCGCTTCGCCCTTCGGAGCAGCGGGCGCGGCAAAAATTAAAACCAAGTTGAATAAGAAAACTGACATTATTTAATTTGTAAAATTTCAGACGTTGTAAAATTTCGGTTATTTCAAAATAGCTGCGCTGATGCGTTCCGCCATTCGTTCCGCGTCGGCAGCGATAGCGTTTCTGGCTTCGCTCGTCTGGCGGTTCAATTCCTGATTTTCCTGCGCCGCAAATTCGGCGACTTCTTCTTTGACCGCACCGACTTTCGCTTGTCTTTCGGCAACGGCGTTCGCGCGTTCGCGTTCAATCAATTCGTAACCTTCGCCACGCGCTTCGCGCATCGCTTCGTCGTAGCGCAATTGCTTTTCGCCGACGCTTTTCAAAAGTTCCTGCGCTTCGCTCGAACGTCCGCCGGTTTTTTTCGCCCGCGCTTCCAGAACGCGGTTGACGGGGCGAAAGAAAGTGCGGTTCAGCACCCAAATCATTATTAAAATCAGCGCGATGTGGATAAAAATCGTGCCGTCCGGCACCAGTCGGACTTCTTGGAACGCCAGCAAAATCATAAATTTATTATATTCTATGCTTGTTTTATATTAGTGCGAAAATTCACTAACTTTCAAAATAGAAAGAATATCACGCCCGTATTTTAACGGTCAAGCAAGTGAGAAAACTTAGAGTTAAAAGCCATATTCGCTTAATTTTTCGTTAATACTCGCGATAGATTTTTTTGAAATGTCTCTTAATTTGAGAGCAATTCGCATCTGTTCGCCAATTTCTTCGATTTCTTTTTCTTCGGGAAGATAAATTAAAAGATTAGCAAAATCGGAATCGGAAATACTCGGAATCGTCGCTCCGGTGCGAAACATAAAAACCTGTCGCAAAAAAAGTTCACTTCTCAGATAAAAAACTAAACGACTCTGCACT
>JAJAYR010000183.1 GCA_026786155.1 Pyrinomonadaceae bacterium | reverse complement strand
GGCTTTGACGGTCGGATTTCTAGGCGCGTTCACGACGTTTTCGACGTTTGAACTGGAGATTTTCGAGTTGATTCGGGAGCGATTTTTCGTTACCGCGTTTTTTTATTTATCGCTCAGTATTTTAGTCGGATTCGCCGGAGTTGCGGCGGGCGTTTGGCTGGCAAGGAAAATTTAACCGCAGATGGATGCCGATAAACGCGGATAAAATCAAAAATAATCGGCGTTTATCGGCGTAAATCTGCGGTTAAAAGTTTCCGCGCTTTTTCGACAATTTTAACTGATGCTTCCGCCGTTTCCGCCAACGCGGTCAGATGCCCCATTTTGCGACCGCACCGCGCTTCCTGTTTGCCGTAAAGATGAAGTTTGACAGTTTCATTTTTTAACGCGGCGGCAAAATTCGGTTCGCCGTTTTGCCAGAGGTCGCCTAAAAGATTCGCCATCGCCGCCGGTCGCAAGAGTTCGGTCGAGCCAAGCGGCAAACCGCAGACGGCGCGAAGTTGTTGTTCAAATTGACTGCAAATAAACGCATCAATCGTCAGATGTCCCGAATTATGCGGGCGCGGCGCGAGTTCATTGACCAGCAATTTTTCGTCTTTCGTTAAGAAAAATTCAACCGTCATCACGCCGACGACTTCAAGCGTTTCTAAAATTCCGCGCGTGATTTCAATCGCTTCATTTTTGATTTTCTCGGAAACTAAAGCGGGCGCGAACGAAACGTCTAAAATATGATTTTTGTGAGCATTTTCAATCACGCCGTAATGGGCGAAATTGCCTTCTAAATCTCGCGCCGCGACGACCGAAACTTCCTTTTCAAAATCTACGAACGCTTCTAAAACCGCTTCGTTTTCTTTGATTTGAGCAAACGCCGTTTCGCAATCTTCCAAAGATTTTATTTTCGCCTGACCTTTGCCGTCGTAACCGAAACCGGCGGTTTTTAAGATTGACAAAACGCCTATTTCAGCGACGGCGATTTTTAATTCTTCCAGAGTTTTAACGCGGCGAAAAGCGGTTACGGGAAAGCCGTTTTGTGAGAGAAAAGTCTTTTCTCGAAGGCGATGCTGCGCGATGTGCAGAACTTCGCCGCGCGGGAAAACCGCGATTGATTGCGCCGCTTTTTCGACCGTTTCAAACGGCACGTTTTCAAACTCGAAAGTAACGACATCAACCGTTTTCGCAAATTTTTCTACCGCGTCCAAATCTTCGTATTCGGCGACGGTTTCGTAATCGGCGACTTGTCCGGTCGGCGTGTCGGATTCGGGCGAAAAAGTGTGGACTCGATAACCCATTTGGCGGGCTTCGATGGCGAACATTCGCCCCAATTGCCCGCTGCCGAAAACGCCGACGGTCGAGTTTGGTAGAATTTGCTTCATAAAAAATCAGCCGCGGATTTTCGCGGATTTTCGCGGATTAAGAATTTGATTGTATTCTAATCCACGTCATCCGCGAAAATCCGCGGCTTGAACTTTTCCTAAAATTTTTCAAATTTCAGTTCAAATCGAACAGCAGAAATTCGGTTTCGTCTTCCAAAGATTTTATCTCTAAAACCTTTTCGTCGCTAATTGCCGCGCCGTCGCTCGCGTTCAGAGTTTCGCCGTTTAATTCAACCGAACCTTTGACGATTTGAATCCAGGCGTGGCGATTTTCTTCTAACGAATGAGAAACAATTTCGTCTTTCTCCAGAATCGAACTATACAGCGCAACGTCCTGATTGATTTTCACCGAACCGCCCGTGCCGCCGCGTGAAGCGACCAATTTCAACTTGCCTTTTTTCGTTTCGGGCGCGAAATAAGTTTGCTCGTAACCCGGTTCTAAACCGTTGGCTTCGGGCAGAATCCAAATTTGATAAAGATGAACTTTCTCGGTTTTCGACGGATTAAATTCGCTGTGCCGGATGCCCGTTCCGGCGGTCATTCGCTGAACTTCATGCGGGCGCAAAACTTCGCTGCCGCCGGTCGAATCCGTGTGCGCCAACGCGCCGCTCATCACGTAAGTAACGATTTCCATATTCGCGTGTCCGTGCGTTCCGAAACCTTGATTTGCCGCCACGTAATCTTCATTTATCACGCGCAGATTGCGAAAGCCCATAAATTTCGGGTCGTGATAAGTGTTAAATGAAAACGTATATTTCGTGTCGAGCCAGCCGTAATTTCCGCCGCCGCGTTCTTCGCTTCTTCTGATATTTATCATTTTGATTTTTCTCCCTTGTTCTAGTTGAAACATTTATAGAATACAGGGAAATCGGGCGGTTGTAATCATCCTTCGCGGTGAAGTTTTTCTCATCAATTCGGGTGAAGAGTTTAGAGTCCACGCTTGAGCGTGTTTCCGCCGGCGAAGCGCGGCGGTGCAAACTAAAGTTTGGACTCTAAACTTAAATTTTAAACGTCAATTCGCACCAAACCGCGCTTTATCGCTAGTGTCGCGGCGGAAGTTCGGTCGGACACACCGATTTTTTCAAAGACGTTTTTGACGTGCGTTTTGACCGTGTTTTCCGACACATTCAAATCATAGGCGATTTCTTTATTTGCCTTTCCCGCGACAATCGCCTGCAAAATTTTGCGTTCGGCTTTCGTCAGTTCCTCTTGTCCGAAGTTTTCGCTCAAAATATTGGCGACTTCGGTTTGCAGATACTTTTTGCCCGCCGCCGCCGTCCGAATCGCCTTGACCAATTCATCGGCGGAAACGTCTTTGCAAACGTAGCCGGACGCGCCGTTTTTTAAGGAACGAGAAATTTCCGCGTCGCCCGCGTGGTCGGCGAGAACGATGATTTTACCGCGCTCGTTTGCTTGCCGATAATTTCCGATTTCGTCAACGGCGCACGAATCGGGCAGCCGCAAACCGAGAATCGTTACGTCGGGCTTTAATTCCCGAAACAACCGGAAACCGTCCGCGCCCGTTTCCGCTAAGCCGACGATTTTAATATCGGTTTCTGCGCTCAAAATCGTTTCGATGCCGATTCGCGCAAGCGTTTGATTTTCGACGATTAAAATGCGAATCGGTGTTTTCATAGTTTTCCAATCATCACACAATTTCAGCGAAATTTGCAGCGCGGCGCAAATAATAATTTGACATTATCGCGCCCGCCGCCGCAGAATAGATTTCACCACATTCATTGTCAGTTTTAACAAAATTGCCGCCAGCAAAAAGACCGGCGAAGCAAAAGTTTATCCGCCGTGTGCC
>JAJAYR010000182.1 GCA_026786155.1 Pyrinomonadaceae bacterium | reverse complement strand
GCGCAGAGCTATTCGTTGTTCGCTATTAACTATTCGCTGTTTATTCGATAAAAATGCCGGTTCAATCATTCAACTTGCGGACATTCAACTTGCAGAATTCAAAATCATTTAATTTTTGCGAAATCGGAGAAACTGCACGACATTTAAAAGCGCGTTTGAACTTTGCACCGCGACGACGGAAATGGTGTAACGGGAAGTCTTCTTTAATTCGTCAACGAGACTGGACGTGCCGTTTTTCAAAATTTTCAATGCGTCGGCGATTGACGAAGGTTTATTTTCGATTGTTTCATCATCGCCGTCGCCGCCCATTTCATTGCGTATTTTTTTGACGACTTTTTCCAGACGCTCTAATTTTTTTTGGTCTTCGGTCGAAAAATGGTTATTTTGAGCGAAGGATTTTTCTAACTGTTCGGTGAGTTTCAATGCTTCCTCGCCGCGTTCGAGCATTTCGTCAAAATCTTTTTTCTCGCGTTCGATGCGCTGTTTAGCGAGCGATTCCTGAATGCCTTTCGGCAAATCTTCCTTCGGCGGTTTGCCGCTGTGCGTCGAAGCATCGGCTTGAGCGTTGGCGAAAGCAACCGTCGTCAAAACTAAAAACAAAGTGAAAGTTAAATTTATAAAATTCCGAAACATTTTATTTTTGATTGTCCGGCTCAATGACCTGCGGAGCGTCAACATTTTTTCCCGTTACCATTTCGACTAATTTGGCGAGAAATTCGTCTTCCGCCGCGCCCGTGCTTTGCAAAGTCGTCCATTCGGAAAGCAAACCGTTTTCCGAACGACCTTCGACCTTCGCCGTTACCGAAACATTATTTTGCATGCCGTCAATTGATTGAATTTCGACCGTCAAAGTATAACGCCCGCGCGTCCATGAAGCATCTGAGTTCGGCAGAATCGCGTAACGATTCAACTCGTTGCGCGTGATGACCGCGCCTTTGGCGAAAACATACGGCTCGGTAACGACGATGCCGTCCGATTTTCTCGAAGCTGCGTCGTTGACAATCAATTTCTGTTCGGCAAAAACATTCAGCACGTTTTCAATCAAAATGTCGCGGCGCGAATTCATTCGATACGGATTTGCCAACTGCGTCCGCGTTTTGGTTTTACCTTTGCCGAAGTCAAACGACCGATTCGGCTCATTGCTGCGCTGCGGCGTGCCGGTGGATTTGACGCCTTCGTCCTGAATCTTTTTGGTTTGCGTGTCAACGCCTTTTTGAGCGAACACGGCGGACGCGAAAATGAGGACGGCGAAAATCGAAATGATATTTCTTTCCATAAATTAGAATATAGCGCGAAAATTTGTAAAACCGAAAGTTTGATGTGAGTAAATTTGTATTAGTTGTAACGCGCCGTTACGACTCACGACTCGCTTCTCTCGACTCACGACTCGCTTGCTGCATTTCCCACAAAAGCAGATGTTTCAAAAATGCGTGATGCGCTGCAAAACGGGCGATGGCAAAACCGGCGAGACCGTCGAGAAAACCACCTTTTAAAACGTAAGTTTGCAGAAAAGCCGTCGCTCCGGCGGTGAAAATTTTCGCGGCGGAAGTTCGTCTGCCGCGCTCGAACATCTGCCGGGCGGCGAGCGGCGCGTAGCGTGTGCCAATCATCTGGTGATGATGCGAAACGTCTTCGACGCTGAAATGCAGAATGTCGCCTTTCAATTTTTCAACTCGTGAATTTTCCGCCATTTCGATTGATTCGTGAATCAAAACGTCTTTCCATTTTCCTTTTCGCCGATTAAAAAATCGCAGCTGCCAATCGGGATACCAGCCGCCGTGCCGAATCGGGCGATTCATATAAAACGACAGACGCGGAATCCGATAACCGTCAGCCAAATCACTTTCAATCGCATTTTTCAATCGTAAAAGTTCCGCCTTCAATTCATCTGAAACGCGCTCGTCGGCATCGAGACTGAAAATCCAATCGTGCGCGGCGCGGTCGGCGGCAAACTGTTTTTGTTTGGAAAACCCGTGCCACTTATTAACCAAAACTTTCGCGCCCAATCGTTCGGCAATCGTCCGTGTTATGTCGGTGCTTTCCGAATCAACGACTAAAATTTCGTCAGCCCAAGCGACCGATTCAATTGCTTCGGCTATTTTATTTTCTTCGTTAAAAGCAATAATGACGGCGGAAATTTTCACAAACAGATTGTCGCAAACTTAAAGCAAAACTTAAAGAGTCGGCAGAGCAACTCTTAAGGTAAATGTTGAACATCTATTTGAAACTGGAGTAAAAGCGGGAATTTAGACAAGATCGGTGAACCTGTTTTTTTCAAATTATCGAAACATTTATTTCTCCGTTTATTTTACGACCGTTAACGGAGCGCACCTTTCTGTTTTTCCGCTGCACGATTCGAAGTGCGATCTGCTACATCTTTGAGAACTTCTACAACTGAACAACAATGTCGAGGAAAACGCAGGATTTCCCTCCGAAGTCATCGAAGAAAACTAATTTGCGAAATATCTTGATTCGGTCAAGGCAGCAAAATGAGCAAAAAATACGTTTCTGTTTTGAAGTGAACAAACAGTTCGCTGAGAAATAATAGTAGCAACGCTACTTTACTGTTAATCAAAATATAATTTTGGATGCTGTGGTCTTGATCGCAAATCAGTATTAGAGTATGAACAACTATTAATGAATCAAAAAAATAATTCGGACTTGATGCCTGATTTAGAGGCTATTAAGTTGTGAGTTAATGGGCAGCAAAGAATCCTTGGTTTCTTTGGTCTTAACAGAAGCATGATTAACCTTTAACACAAACGAAAGTTTGTCGAAGGGCAACTGCGGCTATTTTTGGCTCATTGCTAAAACATTCAAAACTAACAAAAAGACGAATATAAGGAGAGTAAAGTATGTTATCTACGGTTCTAACGACGACGACCCTTGGTTTTTCAACCGGACTGGTGAACGCCGGAGACGTCGGTATTTTGCCGATGATTGTAAATTTTACGTTTTTCGTAGCGTATATTTCGATGGGCGCGGCGTTTGTGTTTTTTATATCGCAGCGGAACAGTGTTGCGCCGGAGTATCGAACGGCTCTGACGCTTTCGGCGTTGATTGTCGGCATCGCCGCCTTTCATTATTTCTATATGACGGGTCTGTATTCAGACACGACACTGCCGCTTTTAGCGGCAAATGCCGCGCAGAATGCGGGCGGTTACGCGGCAATTACCCGTGATTCGTTTTTTGGAATCATAAATTTTCGCTACATGGATTGGCTGATTACCACGCCGCTGCTGGTGGCGAAAATTCCACTGGCGGTTGCCGCCGGGCGCAAGGTCGGCAAGGTTATAACTTATCTGATTTTGGCGGATTTGCTGATGATTATCGCCGGATTTATCGGTGAGCAGTATGTCGCCGATGTAACGACGCATCTGATTTGGGGCGCAATTTCCACTATCGGTTACGTCGGAATCGTCTATTTTCTTTTCACGACTGTGAAAGAAATGGCGAAAACGGCTGAACCTGAAGAACAGTGGGCGGTTAAATGGATGTCGCTGTTCGTCGTTACGGGTTGGGGCATCTATCCGATTGGCTATATGATTCCTTCTCTTTTTCCGCAGGTGGACTTGAACATCGTTCACGTCGTTTATAATCTCGGCGACCAGATTAACAAAATCGGTCCCGGAATTATCGTCTATCTCGCCGGAGCGCAGCTTTTGGCGCGTCGCGGGAAAGTCGAGGAAAATAAGATGCCGATTGGTGAATTTTCACCGGCGGCGTAACGTAATAAAGATAAGGAGTTTGCGTTTGAACTTCTACTGCAAGATGGAACTAAAAGGCGAACTCCTTAATCATTTGCGGGTTAATAATTTAGAAAACAAAGAGGTGAATGCGTGAAACAAGCCGACGTTCTGATTCTTGGCGCGGGTTGTGCGGGAACTTCGCTGGCACATTACCTGGAAAACCTCGGCTGCGGCGAGCGTGTCGTTTTGCTCGACAGCCGAACAAAATTCGACCGCGAACAGCGTTGGTGCAGTTGGGCGAAAATGCCGAAATCGCTTGCGCCCCTGGTGTCTAAATCGTGGCAAAAATGGACGGTCGGTGATGAGAATTATTCGATAGCGAGAACTTCCGACAAATTTGTTTATCAACAAATCTACGCGCCGAAATTTTTCGAGCATTTTCACACGCGCTGGCAGAAGCCGGATACGCTGATTGAACTGAATTTAGACGAAAAAGTTGAACGAATCGAAGAAAAATCTAATTATGTCGAAGTAACGACGAGCCGCGAAACGTGGCGGGCAAATTTAGTTTTCGACGCGCGGCATCAGGGCAGCGCAAACCTCAAAAATCTTGAAAAATCGAATAACGCTTATCTGCATCAGACTTTTCTCGGCTGGAAGGTAATGTTTCCGCGAGCGGTTTTCGATGCGGAAACGGCGGCTTTGATGGACTTTCGCACCGCACAAAACGATGGCGTGAATTTCATCTACGTTCTGCCCTATTCCGACCGCGAAGCCCTTGTCGAAAGCACTTCCTTTAGCCAAAACCCGACAAATTGGGGAAATCATCTGAGCGCGGTAACAAAATACATCGCGGAAAATTTCGGTGACGATTATGATATTATCGCTGAAGAATCGGGCGAACTGCCGATGACGACGGCGAAACTGCCGACAAAATCGAGCGAGCGCATTTATTCAATCGGAATCGCCGGGGGAAATGCGCGACCTTCGAGCGGTTACGCTTTTCACCGCATTCAGCGGCAAACGTCGGAGATCGCCCGTGCGATAGTTGAAAGGAGAACGATTCAGTCATCGTTTGCGTCGAACAAGTATAATTTTCTGGACGCGGTTTTTTTAGAATCCGTCGCACGAAATCCGAACTCGGCGAGAGAATTTTTTATGCGGATGTTCGCCAATGTTGAGCCTGATTCACTGATTCGATTCCTGCTCGATGAAAGTTCGTATCGAGATGATTTGGCGGTCATTGGTGCGCTGCCGAAAATGCGTTTCGGCGCGGCGAGTCTGCAGAGGCTGCGGCGCGAATTTTCAGCGCGAAAAGGGAAAAATGAAGAACTTCAAACATCGCACGGCACTTTATGCGATTCCGTGGGCGAGCCTTTTCATCGGCTGGCTGCTCGGCGTGTCGGCAGGTGAAAATTCGGAGACTCTCGGCGCGTGGCTTTTGCTGGCGAGCGCACTGCTTTTCGGCTTGCCGCACGGCGCGTATGATTTCTGGATTTTGTCGGACGCGACACGCGGCGAAACCAAACGATGGCTGGCACTCGGCAAAATTTTAGCGGCTTATCTGCTGCTCGCGCTATTCATCGGCGGCGTTTGGTATTTTTTACCAAGTATTGCATTAATTAGCTTTCTGGCTTTAACGGCGTGGCACTTCGGCAGCGGCGACGCGATTTGGGAAAGCGACGTGAAGCTCGAATGGTTTTTAAATTCGGTCGGACGCGGCTTGCTGATTGTTTCCGCACCGCTCGCCTTTCATCCGCAAGACAGCGCGTTCGTGTTTTCCAAACTCGATGCCAATGCTTCAGAAATTTTGATTTATTTCGCTCCTTATACGCTTGCCGTTGGAATGCTTTTGCTTTTGCTAACCGATTTGACCGGACTTTTTCAAAAAACAAATTTCCAACGACAATTTTCGGGACGACTCGAAACGCTCTTTCTGCTGCTTTTCTTTTGGCTGACGACACCGCTGCTCGCGGTTACGGTTTACCTGGTCGGCGTTCATTCGTGGCGACATCTTTTGCGGTTGGAAATTTACGAGCGTAACGAATTAAATTCCAAGATTGACGGTTTATGGGGCAACATCGGCAGATTTCACGGACGCGCCCTGCCGCTGACGGTTTTGTCACTAATTGGTGCCGCGTTAATCATCTGGCTGCTCCAATTACGGGTTTCCGACCTCGCCGATCAAACTTCGGCGTATCTGATTTTGCTTTCTGCGCTGACCGTGCCGCACGCCGCGCTCATCACGCGGACGGAACTGAAACGTCAAAAATCGCCGGACATTTATCAGATTTGAGAATCAACAATGAACCACGAAGAAATTTTATCAAAAATTTACGCAACGCTGACACGCGGCACGGCAGACCGCAAGTCCCCGCTTCACACGCCGACGATTGCCACCATCGGAGCGGACGGCAGCCCGAACGCGCGGGTTATCGTTTTTCGCAAATTTAAGCCTGAGCAGAGAGTGTTAATTTTTCACACCGATTTGCGCTCGCCGAAAATCGAGGAATTGCGCGGCAATGCGCGAATTTCCTGGCTTTTTTACCATCCGAACGAAAAACTGCAATTTCGCATCGCAGGCGAAGCGACGATTCACTCGGACGCGGGCGATGAACTAAAATTGAAACAATGGCAGGCGACGTGGAATTTCGGACGGCGTTGTTATATGGGCGCGGCACCGAGTCTCATCTCCGAAAACGTCACTTCGGGATTACCCACCGAAATCGTTGAACGCGAACCGACCACCGAAGAAAGCGAAGTCGGTTTCCCGAACTTCGCCGTTATTTCCACGAAAATAAATTCGATTGACTGTCTCGAACTTCATAACCAGGGACATCATCGTTCGCTGTTCAGTTGGGACGAGAACGGCGAACTGCAAACGAATTGGCTGACACCGTAAAGTTTTTGAGCGCGAGCGAATAATTCCATATAAAATCAGAAGAATAATCGAACAAACGAAAAAAGACGCACTCTAAAATACGCCTTTTTTTTATTAAATTTATTTTTATGTTCAGCGGAGCAAGTTCAGAAAGAATTTACATCGCTCCTAAAAACGGCAGTGTAATCACGTCAACAAAAATAAATTAGTTTAGCGTTTAGCAGCGGTCGCTGACCGCGTTGCCGTTTATCGAGTAACGCGATCAGCGACCGCTGCCAAACGCTGTGTTTTGGTTTAATCTAATTTCGTTGACGGCTTGATAGTCGGAGAAATTAAAAATGCAGCTAACATCGCCCGAATTGCAAGACTATTTTGCCCAATATGAGAATTGAAGGCGGTTTTGCTACAATTTGAAAAGGATTTAATTTTATTTATCAAAGAGGAAATTATTAAAATGTCATT
>JAJAYR010000181.1 GCA_026786155.1 Pyrinomonadaceae bacterium | reverse complement strand
GCTGATTTTCGTTTTTATCGGCATCGTTTTTTTCGCCGTTGCTTACGGAATTTTGAGTCGCATTTATCCGATTAAAAAGGAAATCGAAGAAGACCACAACACCGCGCTCGGCATCGTCATCGGCTCGATAATGATCGGCATTGCGATTATCATCGCCGCCGCCATTCAGGGCTGATCGCCGGAGATTTTGCGCCGGACGCTTCGCGCTCAACGAATTTCGTAAACTAGTTTTCCGACGAATCCGTCTGTTCGGAAGCGAAAATTTCCTGTCGGCTCCGGTTGAATCAAAGGAGAAAGCGTGAGTTTTTTACAAGCCAACTGCCCGTCGTGCGCCGCGCCGCTTGAGTTTCAAAAAGGCTCGACGATTGTCGTGGTTTGTCCGTCGTGCCGTTCCGCCGTCGCCCGCACCGACCGCGCTCTGGAAGATTTGTGTAAAGTCGCGGAAATCGTTGATTCGCAGTCGCCGCTAAAATTGGGTTTGCGCGGTGAATTCGGCGGCAACAAATTTACGCTGACCGGACGCGCGCAGCTGCGCCACGAACTCGGCGGATTTTGGGACGAATGGTATGCCGTATTTTCCAACGGCTGGGTCGGCTGGCTCGCCGAAGCGCAGGGCAGATTTTACCTGACTTTTCACCAGCCGCTGCCCGCCGGCATCGCCCTTCCGCCATTTCAAACCATACGAATCAGTCAAACGATTTCGGAAATTCCGAGCCAAACGCCGCTGCTGGTGGCAGAAAAAGGGACGGCGACGCACGTTGCCGCCGAGGGCGAAATTCCCTTTAAACTTACTCCGGGCGAGCCGAAACATTTCGCGGATTTGTCCGGTATCAATAACGCTTTCGGCTCGATAGATTACAGCGCGAATCCGGCGCGGGTGTTTGTCGGGCGGCAGGTTACTTTAGGAGAAATCGGGCTGGGCGATGCCAAACCGGTCGTTCGCGCGGCGCGGCAGGCGCAGGCGGCGGCATTGGGCTGCCCGAACTGCGGCGGCGCGTTGGAACTGATCGCGCCGGATAAAACCGAGCGCGTCACTTGCCCGTTCTGTAATTCGCTGCTCGATGTCAATCAGGGAAATTTTAAGTTCCTGAAATCGCTCGACGATAAAAACGTCTTTACGTTCGAGCTGCCGATTGGAGCCAAAGGCGCGTTTGAAATGTTCGAGGGCGGCGCGGAAATGCAAATCATCGGGGCGATGGTGCGAAGCGTCACCTACGACGACACGAAGTATTTTTGGAAAGAATATCTACTTTACAATCCGATGATCGGTTTTCGCTGGCTCGTGGAATCAGATACGCATTGGAGTTTCGTCGAGCCGGTCAATGTGGCGGAAGTCGAAGTCATCTTTGCCGCTGCAACGGCGGCGAGTTCGATCACTGAAACGAATCCGTCAAGCGGAAATACAGTTACCTTTCAAGACAAAACTTTTCATCTTTTCCAGACGGCTCCGGCGACCGTCGAATATGTTAAAGGCGAATTTTACTGGCGCGTCGAACAAGGCGAGACGGTCAATACCGCCGATTACGTCCACGCGCCGCAGATGCTTTCGATGGAATCTACCGACCAAGAGTTAAACTGGTCGCTCGGAACATATGTCAACAGAGAAACGGTGCGAAAAACCTTCGCCGCGAGGAGTTTGCCCGAATTGTTCATCGTCGCGCCGAACCAGCCGTTCACTCATAACGCCTTGATTCGGGCGAGCTTAGTCGTTCTGGCGGCGTTCGTGCTGGTTGCCGCCCTCGTTTCGAGCTTTGCCGTCCGTTCGGAAAAACGCGTGACCGGAACGCTGCAAAGATTTACACTGGCTCCGCAGATTGCCGCCGATTCAAAGACGATTGTTTTTACCGCTCCCTTTTATCTGACAAAAGGCAAAAACGCGCTGGCAACCATCAAAACCGACCTTAACTACGAATCCTGGTCGGAGTTTTCCGCAACGCTGGTTCCGGCGAATACGTCGGAAAACCAGATTAATCAGTCACAGGTCAAAACCGGCGAGTATTCTTATCGTGACTGGACGAGCAAATATGAAAGATTTGACATTGAAGCGACCGGCGAATACCAGCTTCGTCTGGAAGGCAATTGGAAGGAGTGGGGATTTCCATTGAATCTTGAAATAGATGTCAATCAACCAAGCCGGAGCGGATTTCCCGTCGTGCTGCTGCTGATATTTATGCTGGGGAGCGTGCCGTTGATACTTCTGATTTACAAATACAATTTTGAATCTCGCCGGTGGAGCAAAACGGATGCCCCGCAGCCGCTCGGCGGAACGCTTGCCGGTATTTTTTCCGGGAAATAAAAGCTGAGGAGAAGTTTATGTTGAGCAAAATTTATTACGGTTTGGGAATCGGCGTGGTCGGGCTTTACCTGCTGGTGAATTTGTTAAGTTGGCGGTCATCCTCCGGCGGCGTGCCGCAAGCGCGTCCGCTCGGCAAAATGCGAATGGAAAAAGGAAAATACGTCTATGTCCCGCCGACGAGTTATCCGAGCAGCGGCAGCAATCCTTACTCATCCGGCAGCGGCAGCGGCAGCGGCAGCAAATCGTCGGGCAGCCGCAGCAGCAGTTACCCGTCGAGCGGCGGTTATTCGGGAGGAAAATAATGATAAATTTCGCGCTTGAAAAAAGTGTTTTCGCGCTAATCGTGAAGTTCGATCAACTGGCGGAAGTTCTTCTGACGATGGTAATTTTAACCGTCGTCGGTTTGGCGATTTTCGGCATTGCCTATTTCGTATTGCATCTCATTCTGCCGTTTTCGCTTCGCCACGCAATCGAAGTAAAACAAAACATCGCGCTCGGCAGCCTTATTAGTTCCTTAATTATCGGCATTGCGCTGATTATTGCCGCGACAATTTAAAGGATGAATCGTGTTCCTCTTTTATTTCTAAACGTCATCATTATCGCCACCTGCGGTTTGATTTACGAATTGCTTGCCGGAACTTTGGCAAGTTATGTTCTGGGCGATTCGGTGACGCAATTCTCGTTGATTATCGGCATTTATCTGTCGGCGATGGGCGTTGGCTCGTGGCTGTCGGGTTTTCTCGATAAAAATCTGGCAAAACATTTTGTCGAAATCGAACTTGCCGTCGCAATCTTAGGCGGATTTTCCGCACCGCTGCTTTTCTTCAGTTTCGCCAATGTTTCCTATTTTAATCTGATTCTCTACGGAACGGTTTTCGGCATCGGAACTTTGGTCGGTTTGGAGATTCCGCTGCTGATGCGGATTTTGAAAGACGAATTAGACTTTAAAAAACTCGTCGCCCGCGTTCTCGCGCTCGATTATGCGGGCGCGCTCGTCGCTTCGCTTTTGTTTCCGATTTTTCTCGTGCCGCGTTTGGGCTTAACGCGCACCTCGCTGGTTTTCGGTATTTTAAACGCCGGAGCCGGAATTTGGGGAACGTGGCTGTTGGGGAATTTGAT
>JAJAYR010000180.1 GCA_026786155.1 Pyrinomonadaceae bacterium | reverse complement strand
GTCATACATCAGCCAGCCGAAGATTTCGCGGCGGTCGTTTTTGTGTAATTCCATAAAATTTTATTCGTTCAGCAAACTGATAATTTGGGGCGTAATGTCGCTTAAATCCTTGTCGCGGGTCGGTCGGAATTAAAACGCCGTCGTGAATAATTTCCGGCATTTCATTGACAAAATAAGCCAGCGGTTCGACGCGCTCAATTTGGGAAAACGGGTTATTTTCGCCGCGTTCGCCGATGCCGAGACCGTCTATGAAAAATAATAAAACCTTTGATTTCACTCGATTACTTTAACAACTTTAGACGTTTGAAATAAACCGACGCGCGGCAAATAGTGTTCCTTCGCCGCCTGAAACATCACGCCGTCGGCGGCTGAAACGACGATTTCCGCCAACACACCGGCGAGATTTTCCGGTCCTAAATAATTTTTCAGCGCAATCAAATCGTCCGGCGCGGTCAAAATAAATTCGTCAATCGCGCCGCCTTTGAGCAGAGTTTTCAGCTTTATCAATTGGCTGCTTTTGTTCGGAATCGCCCGATAAATCGGCAGTTCCACGACTTCGGCGTTTTTTGCCCGCAGATTTTTCGCCAAATCATTTTCGTCCGAATCGCTCGCCAAATATAGAAATCGCAAACCGCCGGTTTCGCCGATATAATTTATCAACGCCGAAAATACTTCCGGCGTTTCGACTTTTGCGGGAATGACATCGGAATGAACCGACGCAAAACGCAAGCGGTCGGCAACCGCTTCGCCGACCGCGCAAACGCGCAAGTCGTCCAACTCAAAAGCATCAATCGTCGTTTCTGCCAAAGTTTCGAGAAAATAATCAACCGCGAAAACGTCCGCAAAAATCAACCAATCGAAATTTTCCAAACTCGTCAAATGCGCCGCTTCTTTTTCGTTCAACTCGATTTTTTCCGTTTTAATCAGCGGAAATAAAAATATATTCGCGCCCGATTTTTCCAAATCGCCGACGATTTTGCGATTCAGCGGCGCGTCGAAAATCGCGTAAGTTTTATCGTTTCCCGAATCGGTCATCGTTTCCGATTTTAACGGCAACACGCTTTTTTCGTAAATTTGCATTTGCCGATTAAAAAAAGTATGGTTTGAAAGCGCAAAAGGTTTTCCGACATCTTCGCGTAAAGCCTTTTGCACGAACGCTTAATACTATGAAAGCAATGATTTTAGCCGCCGGTTTCGGCACGCGGCTTTTTCCTTTAACGATTGACCGCACCAAGCCCGCGATTCCGTTTTTGGGCAAACCGCTCGTCGGTTACGTCGCCGAATATCTCGCCAAATTCGGCTTTGAAGATGTTGTCGTCAATCTTCATCACCAGCCCGAATCGGTCAAAAACGCGCTCGGCGACGGCACGGATTACGGCGTGAGAATTCATTATACGATTGAACAACCGAAGATTTTGGGAACCGCCGGTGCGCTCGACAATGCGCGGCATCTGCTCGAAGACGATACTTTTCTCATCGCCAACGGCAAAATCATCACCGACATAGACATCGCGGCGGCGATTGAAACGCATAAAAAGTCCGGCGCGATTGCCACGATGATTTTAAAGCCGAACGTCAAGCGCGAAAGATTTACGATAGTCGAAACGGTTGACGGAAACATCACGGGTTTCGGCGATTTCGCCAGACCTTTGACCGAAGATGAAATAAAAGATGTCGAAAGTGAAATTTTCACGCCGCTGATGTTCACCGGCATTCACATTTTAGAGCCGCGTGTGTTCGACTATATTCCGCGCGGCGTTTATTCCGACATCGTGCCGACGTTTTACAATCCGGCGATTGCGGCGGGCGAAAAAATCGCCGCGCACGTTACCGACGCGAATTGGTTCGAGCTTTCGACGATTCCGCGCTACCTCGATATTTCGCTGCAAATGATGAACGGCGCGAACGTCTGCGCGGGCGAAAACTGCACGGTTTCCGGCAGGGCGACCATCCGCGATTCGGTGATGTGGGACAACGTGCAAATCGCCGACGACGCGCATCTCTACCGCACGATTATCGCCGACGACGTTAAAATCGAAGCGAGCGAAGTTTTTGAAAACGTCGCCATCGTTCGCGCCGATATGGTCAGACACTGCGAAGAAATTCCCGAAAAGGCTTTGAAAGGTTATATTCAGGGCGAAAATTATATCGTTCCGCTGATTTGATTGGTAGTGTTTCAGAATTTATGCTGATGGAGAAAACCATTCGGAATAGATGACGGATGGAAGATTAGAGATGAGAGATAAACCCGGAACAATCTATCAGTTATCATCTCTCATCTGTCATCTATTCCGAAGTTAAACCTCTCAAAAATCATCCGGTATAGAATTTGAAACACGACGATTTGATTATGTTAAATTTTCGGCTGCGGCTCGAAAAATTTTTATCCGCGAGAAATCAGCCGCTCGACATCGTGCAGCTGACTTCGGACGCTTCGACGCGCGAATACTTTCGCGTTAAATGGAACAATGACCCGGCAATCGCCTGCGTTTATCCCGAACCTTTCGCGGCGGAAGAACAAACTTATCTCGACGTTACCAATCTTTTTTTGAAGGGCGGTTTGCCCGTCGCTAAAATTTATGATTTCGACGAAAGCCTCGCCATCATTGTGCAGGAAGATTTCGGCGATATGATTTTGCGCGATGTTTTACTGAAGTCCGACGACCGACGACGCGAAGAACTGATAAATGAAGCGATTGCGTTAATCGCCAAAATTCAAGCGTCAACAGCGCAAGCGTTTGAAATAAATTCCATCGCTTCGCGTCTGAAGTTTGACGAAGAAAAACTGGTGTGGGAATTAAACTTTTTCAAAACGCATTACTTTGAAACTTTTCGTCAAACAAAATTGTCCGAAACCGACGATAAAGCGTTGACCGCCGAATTTACGACGCTTTCCAAAGAACTGGAAAACCGCGCCGCCGTGTTGTGCCATCGGGATTTTCACGCCGCCAATCTGATGCTCGATAAAGAAAATCGCCTGCGGATTATTGACCATCAGGACGCGCGAATCGGTTCGGCGGCTTACGATTTAGTTTCGCTTTTATTGGACAGAGTTTTGCAAACGCCCGATGAAGATTGGCTGACGCGCAAAATGCGGCACTTGACAACCGAACGCGAAAAACTCGGCTTACATCCGATTGACTTCGACGAATTTGAAACGGAATTTCGTCTGCAAACCATCCAAAGATGCCTGAAAGCCGTCGGCACGTTTTCCTTTCAATCGGTTTTTCGGGGCAAAACGCATTTTATTCCGTTCATCAAACCGATGTTCCGCATCATCCGGCAGGCATCCGAAGATTTGCAGCGATTTCCGCGTTTGCGGGAAATTATTCAGAGTGAAATCGAAAGGTGAGTGGATGGAAAACGGAAAATGAAAGCAATTTTTAATCAGCCGTTACCGATTTTCACGATTTTAATTTTCCATTTTCCATTTTCCATTTTACACTTTCCGTTATGCTTGAAGAATATCTGCGCCAATTTCTCGAACATCTGCGTTATGAACGCAATGTCAGCCAACATACTCTGCGAAATTATTCCAGCGATTTGGAGCAGTTTCACGAACACATCGCGCCGCCGAAAGCCGACGGTTCGCGTGAGCAAATTCCCGTCAAAGACATTGACCATCTGACGATTCGGGAATGGATGGCGCATCTGCACGGGCTGAACAAAAAGAAAACTTCGATTGCCCGCAAAATCGCTGCCTTACGCACATTTTTTCAATTTCTCGTCCGCGAAGGCATTCAGGAAAACAATCCCGCGAAACTCGTCGCCACGCCGAAAATCGAGCGTTCGCTTCCCGTCCATCTTTCGATGGAAGATGCCGTGCGCTTCATCGAAACGCCGGATTTGGAGACGGATTTGGGCAGACGCGACCGCGCGATTCTGGAATTCTTATACGCGACCGGAATGCGCGTCGGCGAATTGACCAACTTGAATTTGAAGGATATTGATTTTCGTGAAAAGTTGGTGCGCGTAACCGGCAAGCGCAAAAAACAGCGCATCCTGCCCTTCGGCGAGCCGTCTTTACAGGCGTTGATGTATTATCTGAACGAAGCCCGCGCCGATTTCTTAAATAATTGCCCGCCCGCCGAACGCGACGAGCAAGCCGTTTTCTTGAATTATCAAGGAACGCGCATCACGACGCGCTCAGTCGGGCGAATGGTTGATAAGTATATTAAAATCTGTGTCGAGATCAACCGCGACATCTCGCCGCATTCGCTTCGTCATTCATTCGCCACACACCTTTTAGACAGTGGCGCAGACTTACGCGACATCCAGGAATTATTGGGACACGTCCGGCTTTCGACGACGCAGATTTACACGCACGTTTCGATGGAAAAGCTGATTGAGGTTTATGACCGGGCGCATCCAAAAGCGTAAAATACTCGATTTTCCTTACCTCGCGCCCGATTTCAAAGCTATCATCGCTTATCAAACATTTTCAGGAAGCAAATTTATGAAAATCAACTTCTCCACCCGAATCTTTACGTTGTTCATCTTTACCTGCGCCTTCGCTTCGGCAATCGTCGCGCAGGAAAAGCCGCAGGCGTTGAAGTTTGGTGAGTTTGAAGAGCCTTATGAAAGTTCATTTACTGCTTATCAAGATGAATTGAGCATTACGGAACGCGCCAAACGATTCGGCAGACAATTTATAAAAATGCGCGGCGTGAAGG
>JAJAYR010000179.1 GCA_026786155.1 Pyrinomonadaceae bacterium | reverse complement strand
GCGACGATTATGGCGGCGTTCGTCTATCAAACTGCTATTATGGACGAGAAAATTCCGAGTAAGGAAGTGAAATTAATCAATTAATCAATTTCAACTGAAAAAAACATTAACGCTAGAACTTTACTCTTTTTTTTCCGTTGAAATTGATTTAATGATTTATTTCACTTCTTTGCGCGGAATTTTCTCGTCCATCATCGCGGTTTGATAGACGAACGCCGCCATAATCGTCGCCGCCTGTTTCATATCGTCGGGCTGAATGCGGTCAAAAACGTCCTGATTTGAATGGTGCGTTCGGGCATCGTATTCGATTTCATCCTGAATGAATTGGAATCCGGGAAGTCCGATGCGGTCATACGAAAGATGATCCGTGCCGCCCGTGTTGCTCAAAGTTACCGTCGTCGCGCCCATTGCGTTGAACGGCGCGAGCCACGCTTTGAAAATAGGGGCGACGGCGGAATTTCCCTGCAAATAAACGCCGCGAATTTTGCCCGTGCCGTTATCCAGATTGTAATAAGCGGAAAGTTTTTCGTAATCCGCGCCTTTGACGAGTTCGGGTTTCGCCGTCTGTCCGCCCATCATCGCCTGCATTGCGTTGCCGCCGCCTTTCATCTCGCCGAAATGCTGTTTGACGTAAGCCGACGAGCCGAAAAGTCCCTGTTCTTCGCCCGACCAGAGCGCGACGCGAATCGTGCGGCGCGGTTTCAAGCCTAACGCCTGAATGATTCGCGCCGCTTCCATCGCCACGGCAACGCCCGCCGCGTTGTCGGTCGCGCCCGTTCCGGCGTGCCACGAATCAATATGTCCGCCGAGCATCACGACTTCATCTTTTAATTTCGGATCGCTGCCCGGAATTTCGGCGATGGTGTTATATGCCATCGGGTCGGCATCGTTGTATTCGGCGCGAATGTTGACGTTCATTCGCAGCTTTTCGCCCTGATTTATCATTCTAACGAGACGATTGTAGTCTTCGGAAGCCATCGTCATCTGCGGCAGCATTTTCGATTCGGCTTCCTTCTGCTGCGGGACGAGCCGCTTAGCACCGAACAAATCCGCCGGATTCGCCGGAATTTCCTGCGCGACGCTCGCCTGCGCGACGAACACCGTGCCGCCGCTGCCCTTAAAACTATTGTCAACCATCACCGCCGCGCCTTCCTGCAATAAAAAGTTCATTCGTTTCGCGCCGACGACGAATCTGTCCATAAACATTTTCATTCGTTCGGGCGACATTCCGGGATCATTGCGCGGCGCGTTTGCCGGATCGGGCGCGTCGGCTAATTTGGCGAGTTCCTCGTCGGTGCGGCGGCTGCCCATTCCCGTAAAATCGGCTTTGAGTTCGCGTGTTTCCGAAACCAGCACGATTTTATCTTTTAATTTGCCTTTATATTTATCGAAATCGGCATCGGTTTTCGCGTCGAAATAAACGACTTCCGCCGTTACCGCGCCCTTCGTCGAAGGCGACCACGCTTTCGGATAAGCGATCAGCGGAATGCTGTAAGGCGCGACGATTTCCGCGTCGAATTCCTTCAGAGTCCAGCCGCGCCCGAACGGTCCCCACGCTTCGAGTTTCGCGTTTTGCATTCCCCATTTCGCCATCGTATCGCGCGTCCATTCGTTAGCGCGTTTCAATTGCGGCGAGCCAGTCAAACGCGCCCCGATAACGTCGGTCAGGTAACTCAAAGTCTGCATTACCTGTGAATTTTTCGAGCCTTCTTCCTTAATTTTATCAATCGTCTCGGTCGGCGCGGTATAAACCTGCGCCGCCGTCTGCCCAAAAGCGAACGTCGGCAAAAACAGCGCGTAAAGCACGAAGACGATGGCTAATTTACGTCGTAACATTATTTTATTATCTCCTGAAAATTGGTTAATTTGCTGAAAGTTTTACTGAAGATTATACCTTTTTCAATTGAAAAGGTTTCAATAAATTCGAGTATTGCAAACAAATTCACGCGCCGCGCCGCGTGAATTTGTTTGACTAAACCGCAAAATCTTGGCATAAATAAACTGGCGAAAAGATTTATGAAACATAATTTCGAGATAGACAGCATTATTACCGAACGGGACTTTACGGATTAAATAACCGAAGCCAAAGGTAATTCTTTGCTTAAAAAGTCCCAAGCCGTTTATCAGCTTGGGACTTTTTGATTTTGAATTTCAAATTTCGGATTTTTCACCCGATAAATGTTAAAATTTGATTTTTTACAACGGTCTAAATTAGCGGTTAATGACAACTGACCGCTGACCACCGACCGCCGACTACTATTTATGAGCGAACCTTTAGAACTGAAAAAAACCGTTAATTTACCGAAAACCGATTTCGCGCAAAAGGCGAATTTGGGACAATCAGAACCGGCGCGTCTGCAAAAATGGACGGACGCGAAACTTTACGAGCGGATTTTGGAAACGCGCCAAACTGCCGAAAAATTTATCCTGCACGACGGTCCGCCGTATGCCAACGCCGACATTCACATCGGCACGGCACTCAATAAAATTTTGAAAGATTTCGTCGTCAAATCGCGTTCGATGATGGGTTTTGCCGCGCCTTACGTTCCCGGTTACGACTGCCACGGCTTGCCGATTGAAAATTACGTCGAGCGCGAACTCAAGAAAAAAGGCAAAAACAAAGACGATATTCCGACCAACGCTTTTCGCCGCATCTGCCGCGAACACGCCGCGACCGCGATGAACAATCAAACGCGCGATTTTAAGCGGCTCGGAATTTTGGGCGAATGGGAAACGCCGTATCTCACGATGTCGAACGAATACGAAGCGGAAACAGCGCCGCTGTTCGGCAAATACGTCGAACGCGGCTACGTTTATCGCGGTGCGCGACCCGTTTATTGGGATGTTTATGACCAGACGGCTTTGGCAGAAGCCGAAGTCGAATACGCCGATGTCGTTTCGCCTTCGGTCTATGTCAAATTTCCTTTGAAATCCGACGCAAAAACGATTGACGCGGCGTTAGAAGGCAAGAATGTGAAGTTTGTCATTTGGACGACCACGCCCTGGACTTTGCCCGCGAATTTGGGAATTTCGGTCAACCCGAATTTCGATTATTCAGCCGTCGAAGTCGGCGACGAAGTTTTGATTATCGCCACGGAATTAGTTAAAGAAGTTGCCGAAAAAGCCGGATTCGACGGCAAGCAGGAACTCGCCAGATTCAAAGGTGAAAAATTAGACAAACTCGAAGCCAAACATCCGTGGCTCGACCGAACTTCGCTGTTAATGCTCGGCGAACACGTTACTTTAGGCGACAATTCGCCCGGCGACGACGAGCAGAAAACCGACAAAACCGCCGGAACGGGATTGGTTCACACCGCGCCCGGACACGGCACGGACGACTTTTACGTCGGTCAGCGTTACGGTTTAGCTGTTTATTGTCCGGTTGACAACGGCGGCAAATTTACGGCGGAAGTCGAATTTTTCGCGGGCGAATTCGTCTTTAAGGCGAATCCGAAAATCGTCGAATTGATGCGCGAAAACGGTTCGCTGCTGCTTCACGAAGATTACAAACATCGCTATCCGCACGGCTGGCGTTCGCACAAACCCGTTATTTATCGCGCCACGCCGCAATGGTTTATTTCGATGGACACCGGCGAAAATGAATCACTGCGAAAACAAGGTTTGCGCGAAGTCGAAAAAGTGAAATGGCATCCGAGTTGGGGCGAAAGCAGAATGGCGAATATGCTGAAAAGTCGTCCCGATTGGTGTGTTTCGCGGCAGCGAGTTTGGGGCGTTCCGATTATTGCGTTTCATTGTGCCGATTGTTCGCACGTCGTCATTGATTCGCAAGTAATTTATCACGTCGCCGATATTTTCGCGGCGGAAACTGCCGATGCCTGGTATAACCGCGAAGCGTCGGAATTATTGCCGGAAAATTATAAATGCGTTGAATGCGAAAGCACGAATTTTGCGAAGGAAACCGATATTTTGGACGTTTGGTTCGATTCGGGTTCGTCGTGCGTCGCGGTTTTGGAAACGCGCGGCGACACTTTGCGATTTCCGGCGGATGTCTATCTCGAAGGCGGCGACCAATATCGCGGCTGGTTTAATTCGAGTTTGATGTGCGGCATCGCGGCGCACGATGCCGCGCCGTATAAGCAAATTTTGACGCACGGCTGGGTCGTGGACGGCGAAGGCAGAAAGCAGTCGAAATCGCTCGGCAACGTAACTTCGCCGAATGAAATCGTCAAACAATCCGGTGCGGAAATTCTGCGTTTGTGGGCGGCGGCGGTTGATTACACCGAAGATATGCGCTGCTCGAAAGAGATTCTCGACCGCGTAACTGACGCTTACCGCAAAATCAGAAACACCTTGCGTTACGCGCTCGGAAATCTCGAAGGTTTCAATCCCGAAACCGATAAAACTGCGCTTGCCGAAATGCTCGAAATTGACCGCTGGGCGTTGGCGAGTCTCGACAAAGCGGCGGAGAAAATGCTGAAAGGTTACGAAACTTACGATTTTCAAACGGTTTATCAAACGATTTATAACTTCTGCACGGTAGCGCTTTCAGCCAGATATTTCGACATTATCAAAGACCGTCTGTATATTTTCGCGCCGCATTCCGTCGAACGTCGTTCGGCGCAAACTGCGCTTTACGACATCGCCGACAATCTGTGCCGACTGCTTGCGCCGATTCTCGTTTTCACAACCGACGAAGCGTTTGAAAATCTGCCGAATCAGCATTTATCATCGGTTCATCTGGCGGAATTCCCGAAACTCGCGGGCGTGAAAGACGAAAAATTGCTTGCCGATTGGGAAAGAATTTTCACGATTCGTGATGAAGTTTTGAAAAAGTTGGAAGAAGCCCGAAACGCCAAAATTATCGGTTCGGGTTTGGAAGCGAAAGTGATTTTAACGACCGATAAAGAAACGTCGCGCTTTCTTTTGAATTATTACGAAGATTTGCGTTACATCTTTATCGTCTCGCAGGTGGAAGTTCACGAAGACGAAAATTTCGGCGTGGAAATCCAAAAAGCCGACGGCGCGAAATGCGAACGCTGTTGGAATTATTCGGTCAGAGTCGGCGAATTTGCCAAATATCCGCCCGGTTGCGAAAGATGCTTTGCCGCGTTAAATAAAATTGAAAAAATGTGAGGTGAGATTTATGAGCCTGAGAATTGCCGCCAAAAAACACAAACCGAAAGTTGAATACAAAACAGGAGTTAATGAAATGGGATTAGTTTATGCCGAAATCGAGTTGACCAGCTTTGACGATATTGCGCTGCATCGTCGCGGTTATTTGGAAGAAGACAAAATCAAAAAAGTCAAAGTTTCCGCCCTCGTTGATACGGGTTCGTATATGCTGACGATTAACGACAAAATCCGTAATCAACTCGATTTGCCGTTAATCGAAAAACAATTTTCGGTTCTCGCCGACGAGTCCGAAATCGAAGTCGAAGTCGTCGGTCCGGTCGAAGTTCGGTTTGAAAATCGGCGCACGTCGGTTGACGCGATTGTCCTGCCGAATAAGCGCGAAGTTCTGCTCGGCGCGATTCCAATGGAAGATATGGACGTGCTGGTGGACCCGCGCCAGCAGAAACTCGTGGTTAATCCGAAACATCCATACGTTGCCACGAAGTATTTAAAGTAAAATCGGTTCCGTTCTATTTATTTTT
>JAJAYR010000178.1 GCA_026786155.1 Pyrinomonadaceae bacterium | reverse complement strand
GCATCTCTTCATTTGTATCCGACGAAAATTGCTTCCGTCCGTTGAATTAAACCATTGCTAAAAACTCGCTGAAGAAAATTATCGGTGCGGGAGATTTAGGAGAGCAAAAAAGAGTGGTTCTTTCGCAATTTTGGTGCAAGCTATCTGTAAACTTTGCAAAAAAGGAATTTACGGATTCGCTTTAAATCGCTCCGAAAATCGCTTAAGTTTATCTCTAACAACAATTTAAATGAAAAAGTTGCACCAAAATTGCGGAAGACCCGCTTTTTTACGCTCTCCACTACCGACTTCAATCCACTGATGCGCGTTTTCGCTCTTGATGCTCGAAACGGTCGCTCCTAAAATTAACGCCAAAACCAGAATAGTTACGGTGTGCGCGATTGCCGTGGATAAACCGAGAACTAAAATATGCCGAAAATTGCTGCGATAACCGACCGCGTAGGCGGCGATTGCCGATTTGCCGTGTCCGGGTTCGAGCGCGTGAACCGCGCCGAGGAAAAAAGCGGTTAATCCGGCGATTAAATTCATTGTCTTTTAATTTGTGCGAACGATAACGAAATTTGAATCTGGAAGTTTATTTGTATAACGAATTAAACGAATGAAACGTCAATTTTAATAAATGGTTCGATACTCGTCATCAGCGGCGCAAATTGTCAGCCAAACGGTTTTCGCTTTAAAAGAAAAAAGCGGACTGGAAATTTTTCCAATCCGCTTTAGTCTGTATTGCTGAAAAAATTACATAACCTGAACCGCGCCGTGGTTGTCGCAGTGTCCGTTATGCCGGTGATGCAGCGTGCCGTTCACCAGATAATCGAAGTGGTCGCCGTGCGGCACGGTTTCGTGTCCACAGTCATCGTGGGCGCAGGCGCACTCGGTTTGGGCGCATTCCGCCGGATTCGCGTCGCTGACTTCCAAAACGCATTCGTCGTAATGCGAATCGTGGATGGCGTGCAGATGTCCGTCGTGCAAAAAGTCCGTGTGGTCGCCGTGCTTGATTTGTGTATGCCCGCAATTTTCGTTATGAACGTGCGTATGATTTTCGTGTGTCGTATGTGTCATTAGATTTATATACTCCTCAGATATTTTATTGATTTAACTTAATTTGCGGGGAAGCATAGTCACAGGTTAAAGGTTTTTGAAGTAAAAATCAAACTGAATCGCCATTCATTGATGATTTTCGACCATTCATTTATCGAAACGACATTTTTCAATAACGGAAAATAAAAAAGAGGACTACTTCCCCGCAGTCCTCTTCCCTTAATTTTAGCTTTAAGGTTAGCTTGAGCCGTTTTTCAACCGCTCAGTTAGTAACATTAGTTCACTTCGTTTTTGCAGCTCTAAGTTTTCAATCAAAAGCAGTTTGCGCCTAATGAGGCGTTTGAAAAAACAGGCAAACGGCTGCCACTTTTAATTCGGGTTACAGCCGACAAAATATATCGTTAGTCGCTTATTCCAAAATAATTTCTCGTTCCCGTTTTATGCTAAAATTTCTCCTCCGCTCGGATTATCAAGTTATGAGATTATTTGCATTTTCAATTTTTGTTTTGCTGTTCGTCTATCTGTCCGCGCCGGTGTTCGCGCAAACCGCCGACCAAATTCGCGGCGACTCGAAACGCCCGATTATTGACAGCAAAATGAGCAAAAAAGAGGTTTTCGACGGTTTAGACCCGAATTGCCCGCCGGAGATTCGCCGCCGGCAGCGAATCGTCAAAGTTAAGTATTATTCGTTTGACGACAAAATTCATCAGGGGCAAATTGTCGTTGATAAAGATTTGGTCAAAGACATCAAATTCGTTTTTGAAATCGCGCTCAAAGAAAAATTCCCAATTCGTTCGGTCATTCCGATTGCGGACGAAAGATTTCGCCGAAACGGGCGTTGGGACGACGACTTATCAATGGCGGCGAATAATTCGTCCGGCTTTAATTACCGCGAGAAAACCGGCGGCGGAAGTCTTTCAAACCACGCTTACGGGCGAGCCGTTGACCTCAACACTTTCCAAAATCCGTATATCAAAGGCGCGAATGTTTTGCCGCCGGGCGCGATTTATAATCCAGACGCGAAAGGAACATTTACAAAGGACAATCCGATTGTCAAAGCCTTTATGCAGCGCGGCTGGACGTGGGGCGGCGATTGGACTTCGCCGATTGATTACCAGCATTTTGAAAAACCTTTAAAGCCGCGTAAATAACTTTTTCTCAAACATTTAATGAGCGTGCGCCGCTTCCGACAGATATTCGATTTCACCGTCCCACGCCGCGAACGGATGTTTGATTTTGCGCCAATCGTTTGCTGATAATTCCGCTTCCATTTCGCTCGTCAAACAATCGTCGAGTTCGCGGATTAAATTTTCCCGATCTAAATTCAGCCCGATAAAAACGATTTCCTGCCGCCGGTCGCCTGCAAGAGCGTCCCATTTTTCGGCGATTTCGGTTAAGGTTTCTTCGTCGGTCGTCCAGTCTTCCTGCGGCGTGTCCGCCCACCACACGCCCGCCGGTTCGACGCGGCACGCGCCGCCCGCCTGCGAATACATTCCCGTATAGTTCGGGTGCGAAGCGAGCCAGAAAAAGCCTTTCGCCCGCAAAATTTCGGGGCGGTCTTTTTGCAGAAATTCCCAGAATCGAACCGGATGAAACGGCTTTCGGGCGCGATAGACGAAATTTGAAATGCCGTATTCTTCCGTTTCCGAAGTCTGTTCGCCGCGCAGAACTTTGAGCCAACCGGCGGCGGCACTCGCTTTATCAAAATCAAAAAGATTCGTGTCCAAAATCTTTTCGAGCGGAACGCGCCCGCGCGTCGCCAAAATCATTTTCGCTTCCGGGTTGAGGCTGTCGAGAATGACAATCAAACGGCGCAAATCGGCGCGGCTGATTAAATCGGTTTTGTTAATGACGATGACGTTGGCGAATTCGACTTGTTCAATCAATAAATCAACAATCGTCCGGTCGTCCGATTCGCCCGCTTGCAGATTCCGCGTCTTTAATTCTTCGGCTTTCCGGTAATCGTTCAAAAAATTAAAAGCGTCCACGACCGTAACCAAGGTATCGAGTTTGGCGACATCCGAAAGACTGTTTCCGGTTTCGTCCGCAAACGTAAAAGTTTCGGCGACGGGCAAAGGTTCGCTGATGCCGGTTGATTCAATCAGCAAATAATCGAATTGATTTTCACGCGCCAGCTTTGACACTTCGACGAGCAAATCCTCGCGCAGAGTGCAGCAGATACAACCGTTCGACATCTCGATCAGCTTTTCTTCAGTGCGATTAAAACCGCCGTTTTTGACGAGCGCGGCATCAATGTTGACTTCGCTCATATCGTTGACGATAACGGCGACTTTTAATCCTTCGCGGTTGTGCAGAACGTGATTGAGCAAGGTTGTTTTGCCCGCGCCCAAAAAGCCGGACAAAACGGTTACGGGTAATTTATTCATAAAAATTCTCGATTAAAAACTGCTCCGGTTTTACGGCTGACACGCGCCGCCGCAGCCGCTGTTGCCTGCTTCGTTGTCGGCGACGGTCGTGCGGGGAAATCGAAAGATACTGCCGTAAGTCGCCGTGCCGGTCAAACGACAAAGATTGAAGGTCGCTTCGATAAATTGTTTGCCGACGGCGCGGCGCAAAGTTAATAAACAGCCGTTGATGCTGACTTCGCCTTTGCCTTCGGTAATGGTATTGAACGGGCAATCAATGATTCGATAATCGCCCGATTGCGAATTTATCAAAACGGTTACGCCGCGCTGCGCGTCGGTTAGACAGACATCGTAAGGAGTCATTACAAAAGCGCGGGTTTGACCGTTGATTGTGCCGAAACCGACAATGTTTCCGGCGTTGTTGATGCCTTCGGCGGAAGTCAGCAGCGTCCAGCCGGAATTTGCCGGCAACAGCGTGTTCAAATCGGTCGGCGTGGTTTCGCCCGGTCGCCAGATGACTGCGCGACCCGAAAAACTCTCGAACTGCGAACTCGTGCCGACGATTGTGCCGAAGGCGTTGATGTCGTTGGCGCGTCCGAAATTTACGCCGTCGAGTCTGCCGAGATTGCGGATTTGTCCGTTCTCCCAAAGCACGGCGTTTTGTCCCGTCACGCCCGCCGTCACAGTCGAACGTCCGACGGTTTGCCCGCGGTCGTTGATGCGAAAGGCTTCACTGAAAGCCGTCGCGCCGCCGAGCGAACCCAAATCGGTCGCCGTTCCGTTTTGCCACAAAGTCGCGTGCGAAATTCCGCCCGCGTTGCGCGATAAACCGACCGCTTGCCCGAAATGATTGATGCCCCAGGCGCGTGCCGGAGTCGTCGTCAATCCGTCAATTGAACCCAAATCGCGCACCGTGCCGTCGGCGTAAATAAAACCGCGAATGACCGCCGGAGAAATTCTTGACATCGTGCCGACGATCTGCCGATTGTCGTTAATTCCCGCGCCGAAACCGCCCGCGATATTTAAGCCGTCGGGATTATTGGTAATCAAACCGGAAAGCGCGGTCAATGTCGCGTCAGGCGGAAAATAAACGAAAGCCTTTGAACTGTTATTGTCGCTTTCGCCCGTTATCACGCCGTTTTCGTTGATTGAAAAACCGCGCGAAAAATCCACGCCGTTCGGCAGAAAACCCAAATCGCGCATCACGCCGTTTTCCCACAAATAAGCGTGAAGCCGTCCGGCGGTCGTGTTGGCGTTGCCGGTAATCTGCCCGCGGTCGTTGATGTCGCGGGCAAAACTCGAATTGCCGCCGAGCGTTCCCAATTCCCGGATGCCGTAGGCGAGCGTCGGAAGCGCGGGCGCGGAAGCGTTCACCGTTTCGGATTTTTCTTGATTCGTCCACGTTTGACCGTGAATAATAAAAAGCGGATTGACGAGCAGCGCGACGATTAAAAACAACGCGCCGCAAAAATTTGTGCAGTATTTTTTCATATCAAAATTTTCCTTATCTATCTTCCGCGTTTGTAGCGTTGATTAAATTTTTCGACTCTGCCCGCCGTATCAACCAGCCGCTGCTGTCCGGTAAAAAACGGGTGCGAAACATTCGATATTTCTATCTCGACCAGCGGATATTCATTGCCGTCTTCCCAGACGATTTTTTTGTCAGATTTAACGGTCGAGCGCGTCAGAAATGCGTGATTAACCGATGTGTCTTTGAATACCACTTCGCGGTATTCCGGGTGAATTCCTTTTTTCATAATTTTTTTCGTAAATTTTCGTGTAATTTTTCCCAGCCTTTTTTGATTTGGCGCGGGCTGAGTTCGGTGTTTTGCCATTCCTTCAAACAATTTTTCCGCCAACTTTTCCCGCAGGTTTTTTCAATCCACGATTCATATTCGAGAATCCATTCGATTAACTCGGCGTTCAAAGTTGCGGCGACATTAATTTCCTCATCACTTCGCGGAATGCGGCGCGGCGGCAGTTGGTCGCCTTTGAAAACGGGCAAATCAATGTTTGCCGTGTTCAATAACTTCGGATAAAATTCGCAGCGTTTGATAAAAATCGCGCCCTTTTCCCGGTTGCTATATAAAACGCCGAAACCCCAAAGCGCGATTTCCCGCGCGTCGTCAATTCGCAGGCGATAAAAATTCGAGCCGTCTTTGCCTTTGGGAACAGCGACGCGCTCAAAGCCGTGCCGAATTAAAAGATTGCCCTCCGAATGCCAGATGTCGCGTCCCCAGCACCAGCATTGATGATGCAGAAGCTGCTCGCCCGCTTCGCGCTGCTCGTGCAGGAAAAAGTCGGCGGGCGTTTGATTTTCCGATTCGGCGAAAGTGGTTAAACTCATTTCGATTCGCGGTAAAGAACGTGCCGCCGCACGATTGGATCGAATTTCTTAAACTCCAATCTCTGCGGCGTATTCGCCTTATTTTTCGTCGTGTAATAAGTGTGCGGGCTTTCCGTGCTTTTCAGTTTGATATTTTCGCGTTTGCCTTTCGCCATTGTTCAAATTTCTCCTTGTATTAATTTGTCGAAAACAGCTTTTTAGCCACAGATTTTCACGGATTGACTCAGATAAATAAATCGGATTTTATCCGTTACGCTTAAACTTGAGTTTTCGCCTCAAGGAGTTAACCTGACTTGAATTAAATCAATTTTTTTGAATCGGCGAAACGCTTTTTTATCAACGGTCGTTTCCGCTTTATCAATTGTATTTCTGGCAAATATTCCGGCTATTCGTGCAATCGAATGTTTAAAGTTTCCGATTATTTTCCGCTCGACACCGCATCGGCTTGCCCTCGATTCAAACTTCGGCATCAGTCAATTTTCGCGCTGCTCGGCGAACACACACTTTTTGAATCGCAAAACCAATCGCGCAGCATTGCGCTCGCGCCTTTTTTGCCTTCACCGATGTATTCGGCGCGTCGCTTTTTATAACTGGTGTAAATGCGTTCGGCGCGGGCGCGTAAATTTTTATCAACTTCCTGTTCCGCGTAACCTTTCGGCACGGCATAAACGAAACCGTTTTTCTCGCTCGCCACGGTTGGAATCGAAAGAAAATCGCGCTCGACGAATTTTCCGGTGAATTCTTCGCGTCCCGCCGCTTCGACGAAAAACTGAACCGCCGTATCGGGATAGCCGAACAGATAGCCGTAACCGCCGAATCTCGCGCCGGTTTCGTCACGGTCAACCGCGTAAAGAATTTCCAGCGGATGCGAGTTCGTCGTGATTCCCCAGCGCGAAAAGAAATCGGATTTCTCGTTGAGCATCTGTCGAAGGCGCGGGCGCGAAAAAACAACTGCTTCTAAAAAGCGTTTGCCGTCAAACACGCGGTCGAAATGATAAACGTCGGCGAAAATTTCGTCGCCGCATCGCCAACGCTCGAAAATACGGCGCGTCTCGTTGATTTTATCGAGCGTCTGTTTGCGCTCGACCGCTAGTTTTGCCTGATTCAAGCGGCGTTTTTCGTCGGCGGTTAAATCTTAGGCTTTTTTCCCCACGAGTTCCTTTGATATTTTTTCGGCTTCCGCGAATTCAATGCGCGGCAACTGCACTTGTATCTGAAAATTCTGAAAGCCGCTCGACATCGGTTTTATATTGCCGACAATCGTATAAAGTGCTTCGCTGTCGAGAGCTTTGAGCAGCAATTCTTCGGCGCGATTGCGCTGTTCAACCGGCAGGTTTTCAAATGCGAAACATTCCGCCCGCGCTGAGGTTTGCGCCTGCAAATCGGCGGAGAGACAACACAGCGCAAGCAAAATTCCGCCAAAAATTTTAACCCTCGATAATTTCGTCTTATCCGTCAAAAAAAATCCGTTCATTCATTTATTATTCCACTCGCTTTAAATTCTCCGCAGACTTTTTAATTAACTGTTCGATTCGGGTCGCTGCGGGTTTATTTGCGAAAACGAACGGTTGATGTTCGGTTAATATCCGTTTATTAAAAAGTCTCAACGCTTGCCTGAACAACCGCTAGAATCGTTAATTTGCAATTCTACCCAACACTATTTACAGGAAAACAATGATGAAATTAAAACGCTTTTTTATAATCTTCGGATTGCTTTCGGCGATTTTGACCGCCGGTAAAATTTCCGCGCAGACCGGCGCGGCGACGCTCGGCGGGCGGGTCAGCGACCGGAACGGCGACGGCATCGGCGGAGTGCGCGTCGCAGTCGTCAATCGCGGAACGAACGCCGAATTCACCGTCGAAACGGGCGCCGGCGGACAGTATCTGATACCGGAAATTCCGCCGGGCGATTACCGCGTGCGCGTCAGTCTTGCGGGATTTCAAACCGCCGTCCGCGAAAATTTGAACTTGACCGTCAGCGCGACCGTGACCGTTAATTTCAATTTGCAAGTCGGCGACATCAGCGAAACGGTCAACGTCGAGGCGGACGCGGCGGAACTGGTCGAAAGAAATTCGGGCGCGGTCGGAACTTTGGTTGACCGGAAATTCGTCGAAAATCTGCCGCTCAACGGTCGCTCGTTTCAATCTTTAATCGAACTGACACCGGGCGTAGTTCTCGTGCCGTCTTCGATTCAGAGTTCCGGGCAGTTTTCCGTCAACGGGCAGCGGTCGAACGCCAACTATTTTACGGTGGACGGCGTTTCGGGCAACATCGGCACGGCGACGAATTTCCAGTTCTACCAGCAAGCCGCCGGAACTCTGCCGGGACTTTCGATTTTCGGCGGCACGAACACGCTCGCCTCGGTTGACGCGGTGCAGGAATTTCGCGTCCAGACTTCCGGTTACGAAGCCGAATACGGCAGACAGCCGGGCGGTCAAATCGAAATTGTAACCAGAAGCGGGACGAACGATTTTTCGTTCACCGCGTTCGAGTATTTTCGCAACGACGCGCTCGACGCGAACGATTTTTTCGACAATCGCGCCGGTCGTCCGCGCCGCAAACTCCGGCAGAACGATTTCGGTTTCGTCGCGGGCGGTCCGGTTTTTCTGCCGCGCTTCGGCGAAGGCACACCGTTTTTATACGACGGACGCGACCGCACATTCTTTTTCGTCTCGTATGAAGGTTTGCGGCTCGTCCAGCCGCAGCCCGGAATTTTGCAGGCGAATGTGCCGTCGCTCGCCGCGCGTCAAACCGCGACGGGAAATTTGCGGGCGATTCTCAACGCTTTTCCGCTGCCGAACGCGCCGCGTCAGGCGGGCGACCCGACCGACACCGAACGCTACATCTCCGCCCTGTCTTATCCGTCAAAGGTGGACGCGACGGCGGTCAGGATTGACCATCAATTGACGAAAAAGATTTCGCTTTTCGGACGCTATAATACCGCGCCGTCATCGCAGACTTTTCGCGCTTTTGCGAGTCAGGAAAACTTCTACGCGACCGATATTACTACTTTGACGCTCGGCTCGAATCAGATTTTCTCGTCGAAAATCGTCAACGATTTTCGCTTTAATTACAGCAACAACGACGGCGCGTTCGAGTTTCGCGGCAAAGCCGTGGACGGCGCGGTTCTGCCGCCGGACAATCTACTTTTTCCATCGTTTGTTGACCGCAGCAACGCCGCCGTCAGCATCCAGCTTTCGACGCAGAACAACGCGGCGGGAGTCGGCTCGGCGAATTTGACGCAGGGCAAAACCGTCGCCACGCGCCAGCGGCAATTTAATTTCGTGGACACTTTATCAATCGTCGCGGGCAATCATCAATTAAAATTCGGGGTTGATTTTCGCCGTCTGAAACCGCGTTTTGACAGCCGCTCGATTTCCATCAACTACGTTTTCGGAACTCCGGCAAGCCGAGCTTCCGGCGTTCCGACGAGCGTTTCCGTTGTTGGTTTCGCGCCGAATACCGGATTTTTCGTGGATAATCTTTCGCTCTTCGCGCAGGACACCTGGCGCGTCAACCGGCGTTTGACGCTGACCGGCGGTTTGCGCTGGGAACACAATCCGCCGCTTTCGGGCGAGCGTTTGCCTTACGCCGCCGTGGGTCTGGAAAATCCTTTGACGGCGACGCTCGCGCCCGCCGGAACGCGCCAGTGGAAAACCGACTACACGAATTTCGCGCCGCGCGGCGGGGCGGCTTACGTCATTTCGGAAAAACAAAATCTCGTCGTGCGCGGCGGCTTCGGCATTTATTACGATTTGGGAACGGGAACGGCTCTGCGCGGCTTCAACAGTTTTCCGTATAGCTCTTCAAAAACTCTGACCGGCTCGCAGATTCGTTTTCCGGCGAACGAAATTGATTTGCAGCCGACTCCGTTTCTCGACACCCAGCCGCCGCCCTATTCGTCGAGCTTCGCCTTTTTCGACCCGAATCTGAAACTGCCGTTCACGCGCCAATTCAACGTCTCGATGGAAAAAGGTTTCGGGAAAAATCAAACCGTCACCGTTTCCTACGTCGGAGCGCAGGGCAGAAAACTGCTTCGCGCCGAGCAGTTGAGAAATTTCAACGCCGCTTTCGTCCAGCAGCGTTACGGCTTAAATACGGGCGCGATTATTCTGGTCAACCCGGCGATTTTCGGCTTGACTCCGGCGCAGTTTGCGTCGAATACGCCGCTCGCCGGTTCGGACGTTTCGATTACGCGCAACGCGGCGAACTCCGATTATCGCGCCTTACAAACGCAGTATCAACGCCGCTTGACCAACGGTTTGCAGG
>JAJAYR010000177.1 GCA_026786155.1 Pyrinomonadaceae bacterium | reverse complement strand
GACTACCACTACCTAATGTGGGAACCATTTTTTCTCTGCCCCTTGCGTAACATCAGTTTAAAACTTAGTTTCCGACGATACCTAAACCCGACTCTTTATTTTCCTCAATGTGCGGTTTTTCCGCCGAAATTCTGATGCAAGCCGCAAAATGTTGCGGTTTTATCTCGACCAATTTCGGCTTGATTTTTTTGCATTCGCCAATCGCATACGGACAGCGCGTGTTGAAATGACAACCGGGCGGCGGATTTATCGGCGAAGGCACGTCGCCCTGCAAAATAATTCTTTTTCGGTTCGCTTCGATTTCCGGGTCAGGAATCGGCACGGCGGAAATCAAGGCTTTCGTATAAGGCATCAGCGGTTCGGCATAAACGGTTTTCGCGTCGCCGAGTTCGACGATTTTCCCTAAATACATCACCGCAACTCGATCAGCAACGTGGCGAATCGCCCGCAAATCGTGTGAAATGAACAGATACGTCAGATTTTTTTCTTTCTGAAGTTTCGCCATCAGATTCATAATCTGCGCCTGAATCGAAACGTCGAGCGCGGAAATCGGCTCGTCGGCGACGATAAACTCCGGGTCCACCGCTAACGCCCGCGCAATCCCGATGCGCTGCCGCTGCCCGCCGGAAAATTCGTGCGGATAGCGTTTCGTAAAGCGGCGGTTCAAACCGACGGTTTCCATCAAATCCTGCACTTTTGCTTCGATGTTTCCGCCGTTAGACAGATTAAATGTGCGAATCGGTTCGGCGATAATCTGCCCGACGGTCATACGCGGATTTAGTGAAGCATACGGGTCTTGGAAAATCATCTGCAAATCTTTGCGATTTTCACGCATTTTGCGGTCGGATAAATAAAGCATCACAGATTTTATTATCCAGCAAATCAGTATTATCATAACCGCCGAACCGAGCAGCACCGACAAAATAACCGTCAGCAAATTATTCAGAACCGACAAAATAACCGTCAGCAAATTATTCAGACCGGAAGAGAAATAATCGGAGAAAATGAACTTTGAGATTAAAATTACAATGAAAATCGCCGCCGCGAAAATCGCGGCAACGGAAATTTTGTGAAAGATTTGCAGGTAAGATAAATCATCTACCAAATTTTTATTTTGATAAAAAACCTGTCCGCCGGTCGGTTCAGTCAGTCGCAAAATCGCTTTTCCCAAAGTTGATTTCCCGCAGCCCGATTCGCCGACTAAACCCAAAGTTTCGCCTTTTTTGATGTCGAGAGAAACGCCGTCAACCGCTTTGACGTGCTTGGTTTCTTTGAACAAGCCACCGCTGATTTTGTAATGAACCTGCAAATTTTGAATTGAAATTAAATTGTTTCCGTTATTTTCCGCCATTTTGTTTTTCAGTTTTTAATCGTGTCAATTCCGTTGCCATTTCTTCCATTGTCATCAAAAATTCGTTAGTTTCAGGATTAAAAAAGCGCAGCGTTTCGCCGGTATCAACCAATTCTAAAGCTAAAGATTCGCTTAAAATCCGTCTGTCTTTAACTTCAACTTCAGATAATATGCCGTCGTCTAAATGGTATGCCATCAGCGATTCGGGCAAATGGGCGTATTCGATGTCATAAACGTAATACTCCTTTACGTCGAGTTTTTGATAAATCGCCAACTTCGTGCTGACATCGTTAAACCAGGTCGTGCTTGACGCAAATTCGATGACGACCGACGGCACGACTTTTTCCTCCCAAAGTTTATAGACACGATGGGGAAAATCTTGCAGACCGAAACAGACCATCAAGTCCGGCGAAACAAACTTTTTCGGCTTGCCTTCTTCATAATACAACATCACATTTCCGAAAACCTTCGCGTCCTTCCGGCTGGCAAAAAAAGTTAATAAAGTCGAAGCGAGATGAACGCTCAGTAAAAAATGTTGAATTCCTTCGGGCATAATAGTTTCGTCGGTGTCGGGATAATAAATTTCTTCACCGTCCGAAACTTGCGGCGGAAAACTTCCTTTTGATGTAATTGTCGAAACATTAACGCTCATAATTTCTCTCTTTCGGCGACCGATTCGGCATAGACTTCCTTGGCAAAATGGCACAAAGACCAATGATTTTCGTTGATTTCCACAAACGGCGGAAATTCCCGACGACAAATATCTTCGGCGCGTTCACAGCGCGGCGCGAACGGACAGCCCGGCGGCAGATGCGCGACATCAGGCGGCAAGCCCGGAATTTGATAAAGTTCCGTCCCGTCTTCGTGCGCCGGGTCGGGAACGCTTTTCAATAAACCTTTCGTATATGGATTTGCAGGAGTTGCAAAAAGCTCGAAGGTCGGTGCTTGCTCGAAAACTTTTCCGGCATACATCACGATAATTTTATCGGTCATTCCGGCGACCACGCCCAAATCGTGCGTGATCAAAATAACACTCGTTCCCATCCGCGCTTTCAAATCTTTGATGAGTTCGAGAATCTGCGCCTGAATCGTGACGTCCAAAGCGGTCGTCGGCTCGTCGGCAATCAATAATTCCGGGTCGCACGACAAAGCCATCGCAATCATCACGCGCTGGCGCATTCCGCCGGAAAATTCGTGCGGATAACCGTCAATCCGATTTTTTGAATCGGGAATGCCGACTAAATCGAGCATTTTTATCGCGTGTTCGCGGGCTTGCGCTTTCGTGTGATTGAGATGAAGCTGCGTAACTTCCATCAATTGCGTCGAGATTTTCAAAAACGGATTTAATGAAGTCATCGGGTCTTGAAAAATCATCGCCATTCGTTTGCCGCGAATCTTCCGCACTTCATCAATCGAAAGTTGGCGAACATCAACGCCGTCGAAAACAATCGTGCCGCTGACGATTTTTCCCGGCGGTTCGGG
>JAJAYR010000176.1 GCA_026786155.1 Pyrinomonadaceae bacterium | reverse complement strand
CGCCGGAAATTTCCCGTGGTTGCTAAAATTCTTTGCGGGGTTATTCCCAACATCCTTGTGGCAATTCCGCGCGAAACGTATTGACGGCTGGTTTAATCGAACAAATCATCTACGGGCATCTGCCAATCGGGAACGGCGGGTTCGGCTTCGGCGATTTCGCCGCGTTGGTAGATCGTCGGCTGGTCGGGGTTTTCCGCCCGATAAACACGAATTACGTCTTCGCTCAATAAATCTACATCCCACACAACGAGCGTTCCGGCATTAAAATAATCCTCACGCTTTTGTTTCATTTGCGCTTCGGCGTATTTGCCGTAGTCGCCTTCGCTTCTGACTTCGACGGCAAACACGGGCGCACCTTCGACAAATTTCATTCCCGCCGATTCGCCGATGTGAAACGCGACATCAGGGCTGAACGATTGGCGGTTGGGAAGGTTAACTTTAAAACCCGTGTTGTCGGTAAAACTTCTTCCCTTTTTAATTTTTTTTTCGTGTTGACGCAGACTAACGTAAATTGAACCGCCCGCACGATTCGGCTCATCCCCGGTTGGCGGTATAAAAATTATTTCTCCATTGACGAGTTCGGCTTTCTGCTTGATTTTACATAAATTTTCAATCATTGCCGATGATTTGGTAACAATCATAGAAAAACTACCTCTGTGAAAAATTGTATCATTCACTTATCATTCAAAGCCGCCACGCCGGGCAGTTCGTCGCCCGCGAGAAATTCGAGTGTTCACCAAATTACCGTAACCACATTGCTGGCGGCGATATTTTGGTCTTTGGTCAGAAGCGGCGCGTTTAATCTTCGCGCCACGCCGACAATCATTCGGTCGTGCATTTCCTTAACGGCGGAGTTTTTATCAAATTCAAGAACGTCGTCAGCTTCAAAAGGTACTGAAATGAATTGTCCGCTTTGTTTTATCTTTTGAAACTCATTATCAAAATCTATGATGAGTTTTTGTTTAATATTGAGAAAATACAATTCGGCGAAAACGATTGAAGGAATATAAATCAATGCCGAACCTGATGCGGCTCTATCGAAAACGCTTTTAGCCTTCACGCTCAACGATGGTGAAGCGAGCAGATACCATAATAAAGTGTGCGTGTCGGTAACGTATTCGTTCATAAATCTTCAAACTTTTTCTTCCATTCGTCACGAATCTCTCGAATCTCTTTCTCAGCGTCAAAGTCTTCGGGAAACTTCCCTTTCCACGCTCCATAAAGGCTCTGCGGTTTTTTCTGCTCGAACGTGATGGTTTCAAGACTAATCGCTAAATGTTTGACGAGTCGAATTTTTTCCGACGGCGAAAGTTTATCCGCTAACGCCGTTACTTCTTCCAATATCTGCATACTTGACACCTCTCGTTTTCATTTTACTTTATTTATCATTCAAAACCGCCACACCGGGCAGTTCGTCGCCCGCGAGAAATTCCAGAGTCGCGCCGCCGCCGGTCGAGATGTGCGAGATTTTATCGTCGAGTCCGGCTTGGTTGACTGCCGCAACCGAATCGCCGCCGCCGACGATGGAAGTCGCGCCTTTTTCCGTCGCTTCGGCGACGGCTTGGGCGATGGCAATCGTGCCTTCGTCAAACGGTTTTTCCTCGAACATTCCCATCGGACCGTTCCAGACGATGGTTTTCGCGCCTTCCAATGCTTTGGTAAATATCGCCGCCGTTTCCGCGCCGATGTCTAAGCCGACTAAGCCGGTGTTGGTAAAATCAACCGGAATCGTCTTTCGGGAATTTAACGGGTCGTAAGAATCTACGACTTGATGGTCGGTCGGCAGAATCAGTTCAACGCCCGCGTCTTTGGCTAACTGTTCGATCTCCAGAGCCTTTTCGAGCATTTCGTTTTCCACGAGAGATTTGCCGACGGTGTAGCCGTTCGCTTTGAAAAACGTATAAGCCATCGCGCCGCCGATTAACAATTTATCAACTTTTCTCTTTATCAAAGATTCGATGACGGGAATTTTATCGGAAACTTTCGCGCCGCCGAGAATGGCGACGAACGGGCGTTCGGGATTATTTAAGGCTTTGCCCAAAAAATTCAATTCCTTTTCCATCAGCAAACCGGCGACCGAATCTTTGACGAAATGCGTGATGCCTTCGGTCGAAGCGTGGGCGCGATGCGCCGTGCCGAATGCGTCGTTGACGTAAACGTCGCACAATTCGGCGAGTTGTTTCGCAAAACCTTCGTCGTTTTTTTCTTCTTCGGCGTGTAATCTGAGATTTTCGAGCAGCAAGATTTCGCCTTCTTTAAGGTTTTCAACTTTTTCTTTTACTTCATCGCCGATGCAGTCATCGGCGAAATAAATTTGGGCGGAGACTTCGCCTTGAATCAAACCGCTTAATTCTGAGGAACTCATTTGCAGCATTTCGACGCGATTCTGCAATTGTGGAGTCAAACCGCTTTCTTCGTGTCCGTTATCAAATTCTGAAACATCTTTCGGCGTTTCCGAAGTTTTGCCTTCCGGCACGGAAGTTTGTTTCGGCGCAAACATTTGCCGCAGATGTTCATAAACCGGCTTGAGCGAATATTTGTTCACGTCATACGGCATTCCCTTTTCTTCGGCTTTCTTTTTATCTTTGAGCGGTCTGCCCAAGTGTGAAGCGAGAATCACCTTCGCGCCTTGTTCAACCGCGTATCGAATCGTCGGCAACGCGCCGCGAATGCGCGTGTCGTCTTCGATAATGCCGTTTTTTATCGGCACATTGAAATCTACGCGAATGAAAACTCGTTTGCCTTTAATATCTATGTCTTTGATTGTTTTTTTGTTCATATAAAAAATCTGATAACTGAAAAATTAAATATTTCCGTTTAATTTTCAGTTATCAGCCGTTATTTTTCAATCGGGTAATTCTATTTCAAATTAGCCTGCGATTTGAACATTAGTTTGTCGTTTTGGAAAGTCAAAATAATATACGAATAATTTTCGCCATCCCATTTATACGTCGCGGTTTTATATTTGCCGATTTCCGACGTGCTGACTTCCGCGCCTTCGCCGCCTAAAATTTTGACGGCTTCGCTATATTTCATTCCGTTTTTAATTTGATTGTAGCTTGCCATCGAAAGCACAGCCTTGCTTTTCGTCGTCGGCGAATTCGCGGTATTGGCGATATACGGAGTCGAATTCGGAGTCGTCGGGGTCGTGCCTTTATTATCTAAGTTAAGATTTTTTAGAGCGTTCGGACACGAACAACCGAGAACCACCAACAACAGCGCGACGAAAACCAGATTAACCGAATTTTTCATTATCTTCTCCTTTCAGTATTATTTTAAGAAAGCGCAAATTTCTTCGCGCCGAAAACAATTTGCAACGTAGGAGAACGGAGCATTTGTCCGGTAATCTGCAAATAAAAACTTACAAGCCTTTGGCGGCGATGAATTTCACCAAATCGCGGACGCGGCACGAATAGCCCCATTCGTTGTCATACCACGAAAGGATTTTCACCAGATTGCCGTCAATCACCTTCGTATTTTCCGCGTCCACGATTGACGAATGCGGATTGCCGCGAAAATCTATCGAAACCAGCGGCTCTTCCGAAAAGGCGAGAATGCCTTTTAATTCTTCGTTCGCCGCGTCTTTCAACGCTTGATTGACTTCTTCGGTCGTCGCTTCTTTTTCGAGCGTTATCACGACATCAACGAGAGAAACATTCGGAGTCGGAACGCGGACGGAAATGCCGTCGAACTTGCCTTTTAATTCGGGAATGACGAGCGCAATCGCTTTTGCCGCGCCGGTCGAAGTCGGAATCATCGAAAGCGCGGCGGCGCGGGCGCGGCGCAAATCTTTGTGCGGCAAATCAAGCAGTTGCTGGTCATTTGTATAAGAATGAATCGTGTTCATCAAAGCATTTTTGATGCCGAATTTGTCGTGAATCACTTTGGCGACCGGCGCAAGGCAGTTCGTCGTGCAGGAAGCGTTGGAAATGATATGGTGTTTCGCCGCGTCATACATTTCGTCGTTCACGCCGAGAACGATAGTAACGTCTTCGCCTTTGGCGGGCGCGGAAATGATGACTTTTTTGACTGTGCCGCGCAGATGTTTTTTCGCGTCCTCGGCGTTGGTAAATCTGCCGGTTGATTCGATGACGATTTCCGCGCCGACCGATTCCCAATCAATTTTTTCGGGGTCTTTCTCGCTGAAAACCTTAAAACTGTCGTCGCCGATTTTTATCGTGTCGCCGTCCGCCGAAATAGCGTGGTCGAGATTGCCCATCACCGAAT
>JAJAYR010000175.1 GCA_026786155.1 Pyrinomonadaceae bacterium | reverse complement strand
TCGAACCGACGTTCGCCGCCCGCACGCACCAGTTGGCGATTTGTCAATCTATCTACGATGCGAACGCTTTTAACATCCAAAATTGGCGCGACGGCTTTCCGATTGATTACGATATGCTGCCTGAATTAGTCATAAAATTTCTGAATCTGCTGGAAGAATTGCAGGTTGATTTCTGCATCGTCGGCGGCATCGCTTATCTCGCCTACATTCAAGACCGCAATACCAAAGACCTCGATATTTTGATTTCGGGAACAGAATTGGAAAAAATCATCGGCTACATCAAAGTTACCAACCAAGACGCAAATTCTACGAACGCCGAATTTGAAGGAATGCGGATAGACTTTCTGAAAACCTCAAACGCTCTGTTTGAATATGTCAAAGAACACGAAACAACCGTTTATAATTTTACCGAAGGCGAATATCCGATTGCGACCGTCAACGGACTCGTCTTGATGCGGTTTGACGCGATTATTGACCTTTACCAAAAAGGCAACTTCAATAAAGCCATTTTTTGCGAAAGAGATTTGCAGGTTTTGACACTCAATTATTCGATTGATTGGGAACACATTTGGAAAGTTTCGCAAAAGTTTTTTACCGCCGGGCAAATCAACGAATTTAGAAAAATGGTGACAGATTGGCAAAAACCTCGTGTCAATCCATTTTTGAAATAACGGTGATGTCTCAAATTTTATGATGAAGATTTTTCTGCGGAATAGATGCGAGATGAGAGATACGAGATGAGAGATAAAATCTATCAGTTATCATCTCTCATCTCTCATCTATTCCGAATCGTTTTCTTAATCATAAAATTTGAGAAATTACCGAAATAACTTGTAAATTGTCAATTGAAATTTTCGACCAACAATTAACGATTAACTAAATAATTATGTTTGAAATCAACGAAACACACGACCAAAACCTAAAAAGCTGGGTCGAATCAGCCAACGCGCCCGACACGGATTTTCCGATTCAAAATTTACCTTTTTGTGAATTCGATTATGAAACGGAAGAAGGCGCGGCTTGGAGCGTCGGAGTCGTAATTGGCGACTATATTCTGAATTTAAATAAATGTCTGGAAGATAATCTTATTGATGAATTTGAGGGCGTTCCCGGTCAGCATTTTTTTATGATTGAGAACTTAATTAGCTTACAATCTGAAAAGAACGAAACTTCTCTTAATCTTCGACGCAAATTGATTGATTTATTATGTGAAAATGCAGGCGAGGAAATTCAAAGTAAGGTTGCCAGAAATTTACATCCGATTTCTGAATGCACATTTTCCGTTCCCTTGCCAATCGGCGATTACACCGATTTTTACTGCTCGATATTTCACGCCACGAATGTCGGCGCGATGTTTCGTCCCGATAATCCGCTGCTGCCGAATTACAAATGGCTGCCCATCGGCTATCACGGACGCGCGTCGTCCATCGTCGTTTCGGGAACTGATGTGAAACGCCCGAAAGGTCAGAATCGCGGCGACACGGAACAGCCGCCGGTTTATATTCCCGCCAAAAATCTCGATTACGAAATGGAAGTCGGCTTTTTCGTCGGCAAAGGCAATCAGATGGGCGAAACGATTCCGATTGAAAACGCCGAGGAACATATTTTCGGGCTGTGTTTAGTCAACGATTGGTCGGCGCGTGATATTCAAGCGTGGGAATATCAGCCGCTCGGACCTTTTCTGGCAAAGAGTTTTGCAACGACCGTTTCGCCGTTCGTCGTTACAATGGAAGCCCTCGCGCCGTTTCGCGTTCCCGCATTTGAACGCGACGCTGACGATCCGCAGCCGCTCGATTATCTGAACGGCGAAACGAATCGCAAATCCGGCGGTTTTGATATAAAACTCGAAGTTTATCTTCAAACGCCGAAAATGCGCGAAGAAAGTGTCGCACCGTTTATGCTGTCGCGCTCGAATATGAAGGATTTATACTGGACAATCGGGCAAATGCTGACGCATCACGCCTCGAACGGCTGCAATTTGCAAACCGGCGATTTGATGGCGACGGGAACAGTTTCCGGGCGCGAAAAAGACGAACGCGGCTGTCTGCTCGAATTAACGTGGCGCGGCAAAGAACCGATAAATTTGCCGAACGGCGAAGAACGACGATTTTTGGAAGACGGCGACGAAATCATTATGAAAGGATTTTGCGAACGCGAAGGTTTCCGCAGAATCGGCTTTGGGACGTGTCGCGGGCGCATTCTTCCGGCTGAATAACTGAAAAGAAATTTGACAGGATTTACAGGATTTACAGGATTGAAAGACATTTGATTTTATCCTGTTCATCCTGTCTATCCTGTTAAATTTTTCTGTGGCAAAATAGAAACAATGAGTGATTTTGTTCTCGACAAGTTTCACGAAGAATGCGGCGTTTTCGGCATCTTTGGACATAAGGAAGCCTCGACGCTGACGCAGTTGGGACTTTTCGCGCTTCAGCATCGCGGACAGGAAGCGTGCGGAATCGTTTCGAGCGACGGTGAAGATTTACATCAGTTTCGTTCGCAAGGTTTGGTCGCGGATGTTTTGAGCGAAAGTGTTTTGAAGGAATTGACGGGAACGAGTGCCATCGGACACACGCGCTATTCGACCGCCGGAAAAAACACGATTAAGGAAGTTCAGCCTTTTAGCGTTACTTGCCAGCACGGACAAATCGCCATTTGCCACAATGGAAATTTGCCGTTTGCCGCCCAAAAACGCGCCGAACTCGAAAAAAGCGGCGCGATTTTTTCTTCGACTTCCGACACGGAAACGATTCTGCATTCCATCGCCCGCTGTGAAGCCAAATCAGTCGTCGAAGCGATTGAAAAAGTTTTGCGCGATACGGAAGGCGCGTTTTCCCTTTTGTTTTTAACGCCGAAATGTTTGATCGTCGTCCGCGATCCGCGCGGGTTTCGACCGCTGAATTTGGGAAAATTAAACGGTTCGTGGTGCGTTGCGTCGGAAACCTGCGCGTTCGATTTGATTGATGCCGAATACGTCCGCGAAATAAAAGCAGGCGAAATGCTCGTCATAGACGAAAACGGCGTGCATTCGTCGTTTCCGTTGGAAGCGAAAAAACTTTCCGTCTGCACGTTTGAACACGTTTATTTTTCGCGCCCCGATTCGATAATTTTTGGGCGTTCGGTCAATCAGTCGCGCCATAATATGGGCAAGCAGCTAGCCGTCGAGCATCCGCTTGATAACGCGGACGAAAACGCGCTCGTCGTTCCCGTGCCGGATTCGGGCGTGGCGGCGGCGGTCGGTTACGCCAGACAATCGGGCATCAATTTTCGCCACGCGATTATCCGCAATCATTACGTCGGGCGCACTTTTATCGAACCGTCGCAGAGCATTCGCTCGTTCGGCGTGCGTTTGAAACTCAATCCAATCAAGGATTTAATCAACGGACGGCGGATAATTTTGGTTGACGATTCGATTGTGCGCGGCACGACTTCAAAGAAAATCGTGCAGATGGTCAGAGAAGCCGGAGCGCGTGAAGTTCATTTGCGGATTTCGTGTCCGCCGACGGTTTCGCCCTGTTATTACGGCGTGGACACGCCGCGCAAGGCGGATTTAATCGCCGCGCAAATGTCGGTTGACGAAGTTTGCCGTTACATCGAAGCCGATTCGCTCGGTTATCTTTCGATGGAAGGAATGCTGGCGGCAATCGGGTTTGAAGCCGACGCGGTTTGCGTCGCCTGCTGGAACGGCAAATATCCGACGGCGGTTGCATACGGGCAGCCGACGATTGATAATAGTTGAGGGAAGTGAAAAATGAATAACTAAAAGTGAAAAGTTTTTTTCGCTGACTTTTAGTTTTTCGCTTTTAATTATTTACTCACCTGACGCGGAATGCCGAATCTTGCGGCTGTGCCGCCCGCTGTGCGGAAAGGCTGTGCCTTGCCGCCCGTGTTTGAAACAAAGAGGCTCTGCCTCGCTTTTCACGGAAATCCTGATTTCGCGTAAGGTGAATTATTTACTAATTTTTGGAGGTATTTTATGAAAAAGATTTTATCGCTGTCGGCTTTATTGACGATTGCGCTGTTGATTGGAACGGCGTGTCAAACGGCTTCGACGGCAAATACGACGGCGAATAATGCCAATAAAGCATTGCCGAACAACACCGCACCGAAAGCGGACGAACACGGACATACGGACGACGCGCCGCGCATTTCGCTGGCGGACGCGAAAAAAGATTTCGACGCGGGCAACGCGATTTTCGTGGACACGCGCGACGAAGCCGCTTACAAAAACGAACATATCAAAGGTGCAGTCAACATTTCGATGAACGCGGTCGAAGCCAAATACAAAGAGCTTCCGACCGGCAAAAAAATCATCGCTTACTGTTCCTGACCGAGCGAACATACTAGTGCCGGTCTGGTTACTAAATTGAAAGAAAAAGGTGTCGGAAATGCTTTTGCAATGGTTGGCGGAACGAACGCCTGGAAAACGGCGAATTACCCGATGGAGAAAAGCGAACAGAAATAATGTTTGATAATGAAGAAAGCCAAACTGCTCAAGAAATTGCTCGCCGGTTCAAAGAACGTCAGTTTTTCGGACGCGGCGGCGATTGCCAAAGCATTCGGCTTTCGACTTGACCGCATTAGCGGCAGTCATCGCATTTTCGTTCACACGACATTCCCGAACTGGTAAATTTGCAGAATCACAAAGGGAAAGCCGTGCCGTATCAAGTCAGATAATTATTGCAGATTATCGAAAGATATAATTTGCAAATGGAGGACGACTAATGAAGGATTATCACGTTAATTTATTTTACAGTGAAGATGACGAAGGCTATATCGCCGATATTCCCGATTTGAAAAGTTGCTCGGCTTTCGGCGAAACTCCTGAAGAAGCGTTACGCGAAGTTTTGAACGCAAAAAAAGCGTGGATTGAAGCCGCCGCTGCCAACGGCAAAACCGTTCCCGAACCGCGTTTTCGTCCGCTGATTTATCAAGCCGCCTGATTTGCATTTGACAGAGAATCACAAATCCGTTCCGCCGCGTGTCCGTCCCACAGCGGCGGAATTTTTTTGTCCGCTAAATTTTTGCGGCTTAAAACTTCCAAAGCGGTTTGTTTGATTTTCGTCGGATTCGTGCCGACTAAAATATTCGTGCCGTGCGAAATCGTAATCGGGCGTTCGGTGTTTTCGCGCAAGGTGAGACACGGAATCGAAAGCGCGGTCGTTTCTTCCTGCAAGCCGCCGGAATCGGTCAAAACCAATTTCGCGCCGCTGTAAAGATTCATAAAATCGAGATAGCCGAGCGGTTCAATCAGACGAATGTTTGAATTTTCGATTTGCGCGGTAAAACCGAATCGTTCGATATTCGTCTTCGTTCGCGGGTGCGCGGGAAAGATTATCGGGAGTTTTTCGGAAATCGCCCGAAGCGCGTCGAGCAAGCCGCCGAAGACTTCTTTCTCGTCAACATTCGACGGGCGATGCAGCGTTAAAACGGCGTAATCTTTTGCGTCCAAACCCAAATTCTCACGAACTTTGAGTTGTTTCGCCTTTTCCAAATTATAAAAAAGCGAATCAATCATCACGTTGCCGACGAATTTTATTTTATCGGCGGGAACGCCTTCATTTTTTAGATTTTCGTCAGCATCTTCGGAAGTCGTGAGCAGTAAATCAGAAATCGCGTCGGTTAAAATGCGGTTGATTTCCTCCGGCATGGTGCGGTCGCGGCTTCTCAGACCGGCTTCGACGTGCGCGATTTTGACGTTTAATTTCGCGCAAACCAACGCGCAGGCAATCGTCGAATTGACATCGCCGACGACTAACACCCAATCCGGCTTTTCCGCTAAAACAATCGGCTCGAACGCCGTCATAATTCTGGCGGTTTGAACGGCGTGCGAGTGCGAGCCGATTTCCAGATGAAAGTCCGGTTTCGGAATGCCCAAATCGTCAAAAAAAGAATCGGACATCGCCTGGTCATAATGTTGTCCGGTATGAACGATGAGCGGCAGAAATTCAGATTCGCGCCGCCGCATCTCGCGGACAATCGGCGCGATTTTCATAAAATTCGGACGTGCGCCGACGATGTTCAAAACTTTAAGCATAACTTTGAAACTCGAACTTTAGAGTTTTTCAGACACGCGAGCGCAGCCAGTCTTGATTTCGTCCACTTTCCACTTGTCCGACTCGACGGATAGAGACATTTCATACAAATCTTTTGAGGTCGCTTTAAGCTCAAAGCCGTTGCGAAATAAAAACTCGTCCATCAAAAAACTGGCGGTGCGTTTGTTGCCGCCCGTCCACGGATGATTTTTGATAAGTCCGAAAACCAAAGTTGCGGCTTGCCGGATAATGTCCGCGTTTTCGTAAACTGCGGCGTGTTTCGGACGCGCTAACGCCGATTCGATTAACTCGCGGCTCTCAACTCCGAAACGAGTTTCGCCCCACGTTTTCATCAAGGCAAAATGCAAATCAACGGCTTCGACGTAATCGAGATAAACGATGTTTTCAGCCGTCAATTCCATCCATTTCCTTCATAAAATCGCCGTATTTGTTGATAAATCTCTCTGCCGATTGTTTTGCCGCTTCGGTCGGGCGAATAAAAGAGCCTTGAATTGCTCCGTCTTTGATAGTCAGGCTGGCGAGTGTTCCTTTCGCAAAACCTTCGCGTGAACAAATCTCTTCCGGTAATTCCAAAATCCAGGTGTCTTTTTCAACTTTTACCGTTTTAATCTCGCCCGTTTTTTCCAGAGTTTCAATCATACCTTTACCTCAAGTTTAGTTTAGCTTAATTCATCTTGCCGCCAAAATTTCTTCTCTCAATGGAGTGTTTGAAATGAAGAAAGCCGTTTCAAAACTTAGCTTTAGTCTTGAAACGGCTTTCTTCATTTCACGAGATTTACAAACGAACGATTTTTGCCTTGCTGCCGTCGCGCATCTCTTCTTTAAGCGCGTTGCGCGTGTCAACGATGACTTTTGAAAGTTCGCAGACGCGCCCATAATCTACGCCCGAATGTTCGGTGCAAATGACGACGCAATCGGCGGACGTGATTAAATCGTCGGTCAAATCCTGATTATAAAGCGGTTCGCCGTCGCCGATGGTGTAGGCGTGGTCGAAGGTAACTTCCGGCACGAACGAATCGTGATAGACGACTTCCGCGCCCTGTGCGCGAAGCAAATCAATCACCGAAAGCGCGGGACTTTCGCGCATATCGTCAATAT
>JAJAYR010000174.1 GCA_026786155.1 Pyrinomonadaceae bacterium | reverse complement strand
AGATGAGAGATGAAAGATGATAACTGATAGATTGTTCCGGTTTATCTCTCATCTATTATCTGTCATCTATTCCGAATTTATTTTTCCTTAACATAAACTTTGAAACATTTCTAAAAGGAGTTACGCAATGAAACGCTTTCACTATTTTCTCTGGTTTTTCGTTTTTTCAATTTTCACCGTTCACGCGCAAACCGCTGTCAAAACGCCGCCCAAAGAATGCAACGCTTTGTTGGCGCGGCAACTCGTCGAACAGCAGGCGGAAGAAAGCAAATCGGTCGCCGAAACCGATAAGCGCGTGAATATCCTATTGCGCGTGGCTGATTTTTTATGGCTTGCCGACGAAGAAACGGCGCGAAAGTATTTCGCCGAAGCCTTTCAAATTGCCCAAGACCGCTTTCGGGAAAAAGGCGTGGAAAAAACAGAAAGCAAAGGGCTGACGGTTTATCAGCCCGATTATCGTTTTAACGTGATTAGTGCCGTTTCAAAGCGCGACGCGGAATGGGCGAAAAAACTCTCGGAAATCGTGCTGAAGGAATTTGATGAAGACAAGGAAAAAGATAAACGCAGCGAAAATGACAAAGACACCGAAGTCGAAGAACTGATAAGCATCGCGGCGCGAACGGCGAAAGATAATCCGAATCTGGCGTTGACGCTGGCGCGGCGGGCGATGCGTTATCAATTGATGCGCCAATGGTATTACTCGCTCTACATGATGGCGGGAAATAATCAGCCGCTCGCCGACCAAATTTACGGCGAACTGGTGAATAATTTCGCTGACGCGGAAGTTTTTCGTTTGCTTTATTTGTCGGCTTATCCGTTCGGCAGCGGCAGAATTCTCGGCGTGGAAAAATACAGTATGGGAATGAGCGTTCCCGCCGGTTTTTCGCCGAACCGGAACTTACAGCGACAATTTTTATCAATTTTGCTGCGCCGCGTGATGAAACTAACCGCTGAAAGCACGACTAAATCCGTCCAGCACGTTCCCGAAACGGCGATTGCGGTGATGGCTCTAAACGACCTCGAACCGGTTATCGCCGAAAAATTTCCCGATTTGATGCAGATTTTTTCGCTGGCTAAAATCCACGCGAATTCGATTGTTGCCGGTGATGCAATGGAATCGGCAAAAAATAGAGACGAAGCGGACAAAAGTTTTAGTAAATCATTCGATTAAAAACTGGAAGAAGTCGAAAAAGCCGACGATGCAGAAAAACTCCGCGACAGTCAAATTTTTCAACTCGTCAACGCCGCCAAAACTGATGAAAATTACAAAAAGGTGGAAACGTGGCTCGACAAAATAAAAGATGAAAACACCCGCGAAGGTTTGTTCAATTTTTTCTATTTTCAGCGTTCAAAATTGGCAACCAAAGAAAAACGATTGGACGAAGCCCGCCGATATGCTCTGAAAGTGGCGAAAATCGAACATCGCGCCATTTTATTTTTCGACATCGCCGAAGCCAAAATGAAAGAACCGCTGACCAAATCCGAATCGCTCGACACGCTTCTGGAAGTTTATCAAACGGCGAACAAATCGCCCGACACGGTGGAAAAAGCGCAGGTTTTGCTCGGTTTGGCTTTTATGTATGAAAAAGTTGACCATTTCACCGCGCTCAGTGCGCTGGCGGACGCGATAAAAACCGCGAATAAACTGGAAAACCCGAACCTTTTTACCGGCAGCGTTACACAAATAGTCAAGGGAAAATCCTTCACCCATTTTTCGAGCTATTCCGTTCCCGGTTTTGAAATTACCGGAACTTTTTACGAGTTGAGTAAAAAAGATTTTTTAACTGCGCTAACGCATGCCACGAATTTCTCCGACAAATATCTGCGGACTCTGGCGGTTTTGGCGACGGTTAAAGATTGCGAAAAAAACAGCAAGCCGGTTAAATTGAAAGCGAAAAATTAATCGTAAATCCGATTGAAGCGCAAGCGTCCCGCTTGCAATGAGCGTCGCTTCGGCGCGAAGAAATGTTTCGAGTCAGATTTAACGGTCGAACGTAACGCGAGTTTTTTTCGCGCTTTCGCGCTCATTGCAAGCGGGACGCTTGCGCTTCAATCGGGTTTTACGGTTTGTCTTCTTCAGCGAGTGCGTCGTCAATTTCCCGGTCGAGTTTGGTGCGAACTTTTTCGACCAGCGCGTCGGCTTTTTGGACGTTGGTTTCCAGAGTCGAGCGGTTGGTTTGGATTTGCGTCATCAGCGATTCGAGATTGCGTTTTTCCGCTTCGAGCGATTTTCTGCGCTGTTCGCGGATTTCTTCCGGTCGGAGCGAACCCATCATTGCGACGTTGCGGTCAATTACTTCCGAGCGCGAATCAACCTGAATTTGTTCGATGCGTGCCTGCGTCGCGCTTTGTTTTTCGATGATTTCAAAAAGCTGTTTGCGAAGCGATTCGGCGCGGCTTTCCGCCCGCGTCAGAATGTCGAGATTCATCAAAAGCCGTTTCTGTTTTTCGTCTTTGTTTCCGGTAGCTTCGAGCGATTTGAGACGGTCGCCGAGTTGTTTTATCTGCGCGTCGCGGTTGTCAGTGTTTTCCGTCGGCGGCGCGGTCATTGTTTCCGCGCCGTTCGTTTCGTCGGTCGTCGGCGATTGCGGAATTTCGCCCAGCACGATTTGGTTGCCGTCAATGTATCCGGTGTTTTGAGTGGCGACGGGCTGCACGGGCGGCGGCGCAACGACGGGCGTTTTTCTGACTTTTTTGCGGCGTTTGGAAGTTTGCGCGTTCGCATCAAACGCCGATAAACACAGGCTGAATAAAATCGCCGCCGTCAGAAAACTCAAATTTAAGTATTTATTTTTCATTTTTTGTCCTGACCGTCTTAACGATTGGATTTTTATCGGGAAATAAATCGCCGGTAAAAAATTCGACGACGTTTTTGCCCAAACCGACGAACGGAATCGCGTCCAGACCGGAATTTAAAACGCCTTTGACCACGCCTTTGCGTTTGATGTCGTAGCCGACCAGACCAATCGCCATCACCGTTCCGACGTATGGAATTGATTTGGCGACGCGCTTTGCCACCGTCCAGCCGCCCGCGTGAACTATTTTTCTTTTCAAACTCGGATTTTCTTTTGTCATAACTTTTCAGATTTGATTATACTTGCCTATTTCCGATGACGAAAGCATACTTTTAGTTTGCACGCGCTTTTTTCGCGGAAGTTTCATATTTTTCAATAAAACGATGTCGCTGATTATCAATCATCTCTCGAAAAAATACGATACAAAATGGATTATCAAAGACGTTTCGCTCTCCGTCGAACGCGGCGAAATTCTCGGACTGTTCGGAGTCATCGCCGAAGGAAAAACGACGATAATTCGGATGCTCGCCGGTGTTGAACCGATGAACGGCGGCGCGATTTTTTACAATTCGGAAGATTTAACCGAACGAAACTGCGAAGAACGCGGCTTTCATTTTCCGAAACTGACGAACGACGCTTTTTGGAAATCGCTATTTAAAACGCAAAGACCTTCGCAGTTAGCCGACGGCGAAGGGCAGGTTTTGGCTCTCGAACACGCTTTGCTAAACGCCTCGGAAGTTCTTTTGCTCGACAATCAGTTTTGTTTTATGGATAGGATTACGCGCGAGAAAAATTGCGAAAAACTCCGCCAAGTCGTGAAAGAAAAAAATCTGGCGGTCGTTTTTGCGACCAACGATTATAACGAAGTTTTCTCCATCTGCGACCGCGTATCGGTGCTGCACAACGGCGCAATCGTGCAGACGGGAACGCCGCGCGAAGTGTTTGAATTCCCGAATTCGGTTGCCGTCGCCCGCGTTACCGGCAGAAATAATCTAATTGAAGCGCGTCGTTTGACATCGAGCAAAAGCGACACGCCGGAATTTCAAACGCTGGTCGGCGATCACCGGCTTTTTACGGACAGAGTGGAAAAAGATGCGTTCGGCACAATCAATGAAACCATCACCTTGGCGATTCGCCCCGAATATATTTCGATTTCTTTCGGCGCGTCGTTTCCTGAAGACAATCTTTTGAAAGCCGAAATCACCGGCATTTCGTTTCTCGGCTCGACGACGCTCATCAAACTCAACGCGGGCGGCTTGGAACTCGAAGCGTTGGTTTTGCGGCTCGTCGGTTTAAATATCGGCGACGAATGCGTCGTCGGATTGCCGCCGGAGAGAATTTTAGTTCTAAAAAATTGAAATAGTTTGATGAAAATAAAAAGCGCGTCGCTTCAAAAGTTGAGCGACGCGCTTTTTGTCTTGGCAAATTTTATAATTTACTGAGCCGCATTCGGAGCTAAAATTATCTGCACGCGGCGATTTTTTGCGCGGTTGGCATTGGTCGTATTCGCCGCCACCGGCAGACTCGCGCCGTAACCTTTGGCTTCGACGAGACGGTTTTGCGGAACGCCGTTCGACATCAATTTATCCATCAAACTCCGGGCGCGTTCCTGCGTCAAAGTCTGCAATTCGTCGGGCGTTCCCTTGTTGTCGGTGTGCGCTTCAATCGTGATTTTATAATCGGCGCTGCTTGCCAAAACTTCGCCCAGAGTCGTTAGTTTCGCTTCGTTGGTCGGCGCAAAATTGCTCGTGCGGGTCGTCGCCCAAAAGTTTTCGGGCAGAGTCAGCACGATGCCGCGTTCGGTTTGGTTAACCGTTCCGAAACGCCGCAGCGACTGCATTAAAATTCCCGCATTGGCTTGAATTTGCCCGATGCGATTGGCTTCTTCCTGCCGCCGTTCTGTTTCCTGCTGACGGTTTTCGATGTCGGCGAGTTTGGTTCTGACGGTTTCCGCGTCAACTTTGGTTTTGCCGAGTTCTTCGCGCAATTTACCGAGTTCGCCGCGCAACTCTCTCACTTGATTGGAATAATTCAGCGCGTCGCGTTCAGCGAGTTCGCGGTTGCGAGTTTCGCGGGCGAGTTCGGCGCGAAGTTCCGTCATTTCGTTTTGCACGGTGGTAACTTTTTCTTCCGAATCGCGGATTTCCGAATCCTGTCGGGTTCGCTCGTTCCGTTTTTCGCGGGCATCTTTGCGGGCGGCGGCGGTTGATTCGGCTTTGACCGCGAGGCTGACCGCCTGCCGCGCCGCGATGTCCACGTCTTCTTCGGCGCGTCCGGCTTTCCAACCTGTATCGGCGTTCCGCAAAAGCACTTCGGCTTGCTGAAGGTCTTCGAGCGCGTCGCGCTGCGCTCCGGCAAATTTGGCTAACGCGATGGCTTGCCGCGCCTGCAAAATCGTCGAAGGCGTTTTTGAATAATCAACTTCGGCGATTTCCGGCGTTCGCGCGTCCGAAAAATAATCGCTCGAATTGCCGAAGTATTCAACGGCGGTCTTCGTCGCCACAGTTCTGCCGTTTTGCGTATAAGGATTAAGATTTTCGAGCATCACGGCGCGGCTCGGACGGCGGACGAGAAAATGCGGTTCCGCCGTGATAATTAAAGCGAAGGTTTGCAGCGGCGTAGTAACGGAAATTTTAGAATCGAACTCAAAAAATCCGCGTCGTTTGATTTCGCCCAAATTATCAACCTGACCGTCCGGGGAGATCGCCCATAAAACATACGTCGCGTAACCCGCGCCGAGTTCAAACGGACGCGGCATTTTGGAAACCGAAACTTCGACTTCCGTACCGTTTTTGCTCGTGCGTTTAACTTTTCCTTCGCCTTTCATTCGCGGAAAGCGCGTCGTGCCGCGAAACTGCGTTAGAACAACCTGGTCGAGCGGATAAGTAACGGCGGTCGTTTTCCGCGCCACATCAACCTGCGCGAACGTCGGTGCGGACAGCAAAAATAAAAACGAAAAGATTACGATAAAATTAAATGCTTTGAATTTTGTCATTTTTTCTTTCTCCGATAAAGGCGTTTATCAAATTAAAAAGATGCGGCAAACAATTTTGAAGTTGCAATTTTAGCACAAATTAGAATGCTGACGGACTGGAACGCCAGCATCCCTGCTGGCAATAAGCGCGGAAGCGCGAAAAAAACTCTCGCTGACTTTAATCGTTGAATCTACGCGCAACTTTTCTTCGCGCCGAAGCGACGCTCATTGCCAGCAGGATGCTGGCGTTCCGGTCAACCGAAGTCCTCCGCTTTGGACTTTCAGTTTTCCGGCAAGTATATTCTAATGGTTTCACCCGATGAAAGAATTCCGAAGACTGCTTAAATATCTGCGCCCGAATCTTTCGACCTTTGTGCTGGCGATGGTGGCGATGGTTTTTGTCGCTTTGTTTGAAAGCGCGACGGGCGCATTATTAGTTCCGCTTTTCAACCAATTTCTGCCGTCCGCCGCGCAAAGCCCGGCGACGCTTTTCGGACTGCAAAAACTGATTCCCGAAAATGATTGGTATCGCGCGTGGCTGACGATTGCGGTTCTGCTCATTTCCTTTACAGTCTTAAAAGGCGTTGCCGAATTTTTTTCTTCTTATTTAATGACGAAAATCGGTCAAGCCGCCGTGCTTGATTTGCGGCAGGAACTCTACGCGCATCTCTTAAATCAATCGGCGGATTTTTTCCAGAAACATCGCACGAATTATCTCGTTTCGCGCCTCGTAACCAGTTGCTCGGCGATTGAGATTTCGGTCGCTCAAAATCTGCGCGATATTCTGCGCGAAGGTTTAATGCTCATTTTTTTTCTCGCGGCGGCGTTTTATTACAACTGGCGGTTGATGCTCGGCGCGATGATTCTCGCGCCGATAATCGGATTTTTAACCGCGAAATTTTCCAAAGCACTGCGAAAACTTTCCGAAGAATTCGTCGAAAGCAACAAACTTTTATCCGACACGGCGCAGGAAACTTTGACCAATCAAACCATCGTCAAAGCGTATTCCGCCGAAGGGCGCGAGCAGACGAGATTTACCGCCGTCGCCCGCCGCATCGCCAACGCGCACCGGCGGGCGGGCAGAGTCTCCGCGTTTTCGCCGCCGATTATTGAAACGGTCGGAATCGTCGTTATCGTCGCGCTTTTTTATTTCGGTCTGCGCGAAATAAACACCGGCAGAATGGATGCCCCGCAGTTTTTCACGTTTCTTTTTTTCCTTTTCCGAAGTTACGACCCGATGCGGAAACTTTCGCGCCAGCACAATCAAATCGTGCAGGCTTTAGCCGCCGCTAAAGACGTTTGGGACGTTTTGGACGAAAACGACGCGCTGCCGGAAAAATCGAACGCGGTCGAATTAAAATCGCTAAACGATAAAATCGAATTGAGAAATGTTTCGTTTAACTATCAAAACGAAGACAAATCGGTTATCAAAACTTTGAGTTTGGAAGTTCCGAAAGGTCAGATGGTCGCGCTCGTCGGCGCGAGCGGCGGCGGCAAATCGAGTTTGATAAAATTAGTCCAACGTCTGCACGACCCGCAGAGCGGCGCGATTTTCTGGGACGAAACCGATTTGCGCGACGCTCAATTAGCGAGTTTGAAAAAACAAATCGCGCTCGTTACGCAGGAAACCGTTCTTTTTAACGACACGATTCGCTACAACATTTCCTACGGCAACCCGAACGCGAGCGACGCGGAAATCAAAGAAGCCGCCAGAATCGCTTTTGCCGATGAATTTATCGAAGAATTGCCGAACGGTTACGAAACCATCGTCGGCGAACGCGGCATATTTTTGTCGGGCGGACAACGCCAGCGGATTGCGATTGCCCGCGCCGTTTTAGTCAACGCGCCGGTCTTGATTTTGGACGAAGCGACTTCCGCGCTCGATGCCGAGTCTGAGCGATTAGTGCAAAAAGCTCTGGCGAATTTGATGCAGAATAAAACTTCCATCGTCATCGCGCATCGCCTTTCAACCATCCGCCGCGCCGACAAAATAGTCGTCATGGAACGCGGACAAATCATCGAAACCGGAACGCACAAGGAACTGCTCGAAAAAGGCGGAACTTACAAAAAATTATACGAACTGCAATTTGCCGAAGAAGAACTTTTTTCGGTCAATTGATTCGTGTTAAAATTGGCGTGAAAGGGAGATTTATAAAAGATGACACCGCAGGAATTTTTGAACGAATTTTATAAAATGCCGCCCGTTGAGCAAAAGGAAGTTTTAGAGACGCTTTCGGAAGAATTGAGCGAAGCGCAAGCCGAAGATTTGCGAATTCAAAAGGCGTTGTTCGACGCGGGACTTTTGCGCGAAATAAAATCACCGCGACGAAGGAGATTAGGCGACTTCAAAGCTGTTAAAATTGAAGGGAAACCAATTTCCGAAACGATTATCGAGGACCGGCGTTGATGGATTACTACTTTTTCGACAGCAGCGGCATTGTCAAAAACTATGTTATCGAAACCGGCACCAATTGGGTTCAATCCATTTTCAATTCCGTTGCGACGAATGTTATTTACGCCGTTTCCATTGCCGAAGTCGAAGTTATTGCCGCCTTCGCCCGCCGGTTAAAAGGCAAAACTTTAACTGTTGCCGACGCTGCCACCGCGTCCGCGCAATTCAGATACGATTTCGTGAACGATTTGCGCGTCGTTGAAATCGAGCCGATTTTGTTAAATCGCGCCGTTGATTTGGCTGAAAAATACGCTCTGCGCGGTTACGATGCCGTTCAACTCGCGGCGGCTTTGGAGATTTATACGAGACTTATCAATCTTAAAATTGATTTTACCGTTTCAACTTTTACCTTCGTATCAGCCGATAATGAATTAAATTCAGCCGCGCAAAACGAAGGTTTGACGGTCGAAAACCCGAACAACTACTCGTAAAAAATTATGAAATCAATGACCGGATTCGGTCGCGGCGCAGTTTCAAATGAAAACTTCGCCGTTGCCGTCGAAATAAAAACCGTCAACAATCGCTTTTTAGATTTGAATTTGCGATTGTCGAACGAATTGCAATCGCTCGAAGCCAATATAAAAAAATTGATTCAAAGCCGCCTGTCGCGCGGTCGGGTTGACGTTTTCGTCAATTACGAACGAACCGGCGAAATCGTTTATGAATTGAATCGCCCTTTAATTTCCGGCTATATTTCGGCGTTAAAACAAATGCAGGAAGAGTTTAATTTGACGGGCGAGCCGGATTTTAATTACATCGCGCGGCTGCCGAACGCTTTGCAGCCGAAGGTGGAAGATTTGAGCGAAGAATTTGCCGGCGCGATTGAAACGGCGGTTAATCTCGCACTCGACGAACTCGAACAGATGCGCGAAGTCGAAGGCGAATCTTTAAAAAAAGATTTGGAAAATCTGCTGGCGGAAATCGAAAGCCATCTGCCGAAAATCGAAGCGGAAAGTGCCAACGTCGCCGACGAATACGCGCAGAGATTAAAGAAACGGCTCGAAAACTTCTTATCGAAAAACGATTCGCAAATCGAGATTGACCAAGCCCGACTCGCGCAGGAAGTGGCGTATTTAGCCGACAAAAGCGACATCGCCGAAGAAATTACGCGCCTCAAAAGCCACATCGAACAATATCGCGGCATAATGCAGGACGAAAAAGAAGTCGGCAAACGGCTCGATTTTTTGACGCAGGAACTTAACCGCGAAGCCAACACCATCGCGTCAAAAACCAATAACTTAATCGTCAAAGAATCGGCTTTGCAGATAAAATCGGCGATTGAAAAAATACGCGAACAGGTTCAGAATGTGGAATAGATTTTAGTCTTTTGTCCTTAGTCCTTTGTCCTTTGCCAGTTCAAACGAGACGGTAAAACTTTCGTTCAACTAACAAAGGACTAAGGACTAAGGACAAAAGACGAAGAAAAATGAAAGGTAATTTAATCATCATCAGTTCACCGTCGGGCGGCGGCAAGGGAACTTTAATTAAGCAAATTCTGCAAATCTTGCCGAACATCGGTTATTCGGTTTCGTTCACGACCCGCGAGATGCGCGTCGGCGAAACGAACGGCAAGGATTATTTTTTCGTCAGCCGCGCCGAATTTGAAACGCTGATTGAAAACGGTGCGCTGCTCGAATTTGCCGAAGTTCACCATAATTTCTACGGCACTTCGATTGAGCAAGTCAAAACTGAAATCGAAGTTGGACACGACGTGATTTTGGAAATTGACGTGCAGGGCGCGGAAAGCGTTTTAGCCAAAGTTCCCGAAGCCGTCAGCATCTTTATTCTGCCGCCATCATTTGAAGTTTTAGCCGCCCGATTGACGGCTCGCGCGACGGAAACAGCCGACGTTTTGGCGTTGCGTCTGCAAAATTCGTTTGGCGAAGTCAGTAGCTTCACCGAATTTGAATATGTCGTGATAAATGATGAAGTCGAAAAGGCGACGCAGGATTTGCAGACAATTATTTTAGCCGAAAGATTACGGCGTGATAGACAAATGCGCGTGATTCAAGGTATTCTAGATAGTTTCGATGAAACGAAAAAATCGAAAAATCACGCTATTGGAGAACAAACTTAAATTATGGTTGAAGAAACCGAGCAATTAGTCGAAGAAGCCGCCGCAACACCGAAAGTCAATCCTGAAATTGACTCGAAATACCGGATGATTATTTTAGCGGCGCAGCGCAGCAAACAGTTACAACGCGGCGCCAACCCGCGCGTTGATATGGATCCGCGCAAATCAAAAGCGACCCGCATCGCAATGCGCGAACTCGAAGACGGCAAAGTTGATTTTGAAATAATACCAAATCCGATTTTGGGTGAAAAATCAAACGATAATTCTTAAACCGAACTTATTTTTTTCAAAAGGCTTGAATTCAAAAGGTTAAACCGACCAACCGTTTGAATTCAAGCCTTTTTATCTGGCAAACGGTATTAAATTCGGTCATCGGTCGGCGGTAAGTTTTGGATGACGAATTATTTTTAACATTGTGAGTCAAAATTTTTATTGTGTTTTCTTGTTTAATAAATTTCCGTTCGGGTTTCAGGTGCGGATTTTGCCCGTAACTTGACAGCAATTCGTTCAATTCGCTATCCTTTCAATTCGCTTCAACGAAGTCGAATAGTCAGTTAGCTCAGTGGTAGAGCACTACCTTGACACGGTAGGGGTCAACAGTTCAAATCTGTTACTGACTACCAATTGTTTGCCTTAAAAGTCAGAAGTTTCCCGCAGCCGATTAATTTTTAATTTTTAATATATGTGTCAACCAGTTGATTGTTTTCACAGTCTTCTCTGGTTTGAGTTCTGCAAATCAGATTAGTCGCGCCGAGACCGGCGACAACCTCCGATTCAATCTCGCCTGTCCGAAATTACTTGATTAAGTTTGCTTGAAATCTCTATATTGGCTTGCCGTAAGGCATCGCCGAACCGCGATGTCCATTAAAAACACTTCCAATTTTGTCTATTTGTTGACATGGAAAAGTTTTTTACCGGCACATTTGAATTTCAAACAAAAGTGCGGGCGCGAGTTTTTCTTGGAAAAACTTCACGCCCTTTTTTATTTTAAATTTACCGGAGCGAAATTACTGAACCGGCACATCCGAACCAAAGCCGAAAGTTTGCGCTCTGAAACTATTGTTCGCGCTATTGGTAATAAACCAGGTTCCACCACGAAATACTGCCAGATCATTACGCCCGTCGCCGTCGTAATCGCCCGTCACCGGCACATCGCCGTTTTGTCCGAACCGTTGCGCTGAAAATCCCGCACTGCTGCGCTGGATAAACCAAGTTCCGGTTGACGGACGGAACACGGCGTAGTCCGTTTGCCCGTCGCCGTCATAATCGCCCGGCACCGGCAAATCTTCGCTCGCGCCGAAAAAGAAGGTGCGTCCGCCGCCGGAACTTGGACGCACCGCCCAGATTCCGTTTGACGGTCGGAAAATGGCGATGTCGGATGTACCGTCGCCGTCATAATCGCCCGGCACCGGACGGTCGCCATTTAGCCCGAAATGAAAAGCGCGAAAGGCTCCGCCGAGACTGTTTTGCAGATACCAGGTTCCGTTGCCCGGACGAAAAACGGCGATGTCGGCTCGCCCGTCGCCGTCGTAATCCGCCGGAGCCGGAACGTCATCGGACAACCCGAACGGCACGGCGCGAAATGTGTTGCTTGGGCTGTTTAAAATAAACCACGAGCCGTTGCGATAAACCGCTAAATCCGCGCGTTCGTCGCCGTCGTAATCCGCTGAAACGAGCCGGTCTGAACCGAATCCGAATTGCTCGGCGCGTGAAGTTCCGTTTCCGCTGTTCAATATAAACCAAGTTCCGTTTCGGAAAACTGCCAAATCGCTTTTGCCGTCGCCGTCAAAATCGCGTTTGCGAACGGCGGATTGGCGCGTCGCCGGAAGCGTTACGCGATACGCTAAAATCATCGAATCAACCGTCGGATTATTCGTGCCGACGACTGTCCCATTGTGAAAAACGGTCGCAGATTTGAAATCGTTATCGTTGCCGACGAGCAGCAGAAAATCGTTCGGCGCGTTGGCATCGCGCAGAGGAATCAAAGCCAAGCCTTCCCATTTTTCCGATAAGGAATTCTGGTCGCGCGTGGCGTTGGCGTTAAGTCCGAATTTAGCGAGCTGCGTCTGGTCAATGATGTTCACAAAATCCAGGCGAGCGGCGGGCGTGATTCCGGCTGGCAAGGTCGTCGCCGGAAATTGTAACGCGCCGGGCGCACCGGCTTCGAGGTCGTAGCCGGTTCCGGCGATGTTCGTGGCGTTTCTGACATCGGCGAGATTGACTTTTTTGTAAAGCGGCGCACCGTTCGTGCCGCCAAGTCCGATATTGTCGCGTTCGAGAATCAAAAACTGAAAATTGTTTAAAGCATAAAGTGCGCTAATCGGCGTGCTTCTGCCCGCCGCCGAACCTTGATTCGTCAAAACGTAGACGTATTCGGCGATGAGTTGTCCATTGGTCGGGCTGCCTTGTTCCACGTCATAAATCAAAATGCGCGTGTTCAGACTGTTGTTGGTCGAACCGCCGCCGCTGTCCTGCACGGTCGGGCTTTGCAGCATCGCCACCAGCCGTCTGCCGTCGGGCGTGAGGCTCAAACCTTCCAAGCCGCGATTGTTCGTGCGCCCGGCGGTCGGCGGAGTTGTGCCGTTGAAATTATTCAGTCGCGGATACGCGCCGACTTTCGGAATCAGGGCATCGGGCGGCGTGATGGTTTGCTGCAATCGTCCGGCACTATCGAACCGATAGATGAACGGTCCGTATTCGTCGGAAATCCAATAACCGCCGTCCTGCGTTCTGAGTGCCAAACCTTCCGCGTCGAGACTGTGCCGTCCTTCTCCCAGACTGTTGAAATTCGAGCGCGGAAAAGCAAATGAATTCGGGTCGCTGGCATCAAAGCCGGTGAACACCACACCCATTTTAGTGAACAGCAAAGTCCCGTTATTTTGCATCACAACTTGATTTTGCGGCACCGGCATCGTGCCGTAATAGGGCGTGATTGAAAAACCAAAGCGTTGCAGACGCGGGCGAAAATCCTGCGCTCCGTCGCCGAAACCGCGGTCGGGCAAACCGTAGAGCGTGCCGGAAAAAATATTGCCGTTCTGCTGCCGCGTTGCTTGGTCAAAAGCCATCGCCGAGAACATACCGCCGAGCGTGTCCACATTTTCGCCGAGCCGGTCAAACGAATTTGCCGGAATCCGTCCGACTCCGACCATCCCTTGATTACTAAAACCGTTAAATTGCGCCTGCGCCTGCGCCGCGCACATCAAATACACAAAACCCGCGCAAATGAAAAACTTTTTAAGTTTCATATTGTCCTTCCTGTTATTGAATTTGAAATGAATTTGTAAATGCGCCGTCAGACTAACGGTTCTATATTGATTTTGTGTTACGAAATTTGAATTATAAACTTTGTTGAGGTTAAAAAAATGTTAATTTTTAATTTTCTACTGATTTGCCTGCTTCAAATTGAGTTCGATTGAGCCAAGCTACCTGAGTTTAACTTGACATTGATTAAACCGATTCGTTATTTTATAAATTCGCTTCAATTAGGCGAAAAAAGTAAAAAGACAAAAATGAAAAAGTTTTGTCCGTTTTTTGCTTTTCAATTTTTTGATAAGATGCTAACAAAGAACTTTGCACGAACACGAACTACTACGACGCGCTTCTAACGGCGCGTAATTCGGTGTTTTTTATTAAACGCCAAGGCAAAGTCGCTCTTATCAAATCAAATCTTTTTGAGTAGTAGATTGTTAATCGTTAATGATTAATCGAATTTCTTGGTTGGGCAGCGGATTTGCTTCTGGCAATTTCGTGGTTTGACATTGGAATTATAATCATTTTCTATTAACAAAAATATGAGCGAAATTAACGTAAAAGTTGGAGAAAACCAGAGAAGTTTTCCTGCGCCCGTGAGCATCGCGGAAGTTCTGAAATCGTTTGACCGCGATTTACCGAAAAAATCCATCGTGGCGAAAGTCAACGGCGCGGAAGTTGATTTGTCCTACACTTTGGACGAAACGGACGAAGTTTTGTCAATCGAACCGATTCTGCCCGAATCACTCGACGGTTTGCAGGTCATCCGGCACTCGACGGCGCATCTGATGGCGGCGGCGGTGCTTGATTTGTTTCCCGGAACGCAGTTGGGTGTCGGTCCGGCACTGATGGAAGACCCGCGCTACGGTTTTTATTACGACGTGATTGCGCCGCGCCATCTGACCGAAGCCGATTTGCCGGTTATCGAGAAAAAAATGCGGGCGATGGCAAAACAAAATTTGCCGTATCGCCGCGAAGTTCTCGCTAAAGCGGATTTAATCAAAATGTTCAGCGACCGCCGCGAACCGCTCAAATGCGAACTCATCAACGAAAAAGCCGACGCGACCGCGACCGCTTATTATATTGACAACACGCCGTTTGTAGATTTTTGTCTCGGTCCGCACGTTCCGCACAGCGGAAAATTGAAAGCATTTAAATTGCTCACTTTGTCGGGCGCGTATTGGAAGGGCGACGCGGAAAACCAGCAGATGCAGCGCATTTACGGAACTGCTTTTGCGGCGCAGGAAGAACTCGACGCTTGGGTCAAACAGCGCGAGGAAGCCGAAAAACGCGACCATCGGCGGCTTGGCAAAGAATTAGATTTATTCTCGATTCAGGACGAATACGGGCAGGGTTTTATTTTCTGGCATCCGAAAGGCGGCGCGATTCGCACGGATATGGAAAATTATCTGCGCGAAGAACTGCAAAAACGCGGTTACGGAATGGTTTTCACGCCGCACATCGCCAAACGCCAACTTTGGCAGACTTCGGGACACGAAGAAAATTACGCCGATTCGCTGTTCGAGCCGATGAAAATGCCCGCCAAATTCGGCGAAGAAACGGAATTTCGGTTAAGACCGATGAATTGTCCGTTTCACATCGGCATTTACAAATCGCATCCGCGTTCGTATCGTGAACTGCCAATTCGTTACGCCGAACTCGGCACGGTTTATCGCGCCGAATTGTCAGGAACTTTGCACGGCTTGATGCGCGTGCGCGGATTTACGCAGGACGACGCGCATATTTTCTGCACACCCGAACAAGTCGAAACCGAAGCGGGCGATTGCGTGGATTTCGCTTACGACGTTTTTAATACTTTCGGGTTTGAAAAGTTTAAAGTCGAATTGTCGGTGCGCGGCGGCGCGGATAACAAAGGTTATCTCGGCTCAGATGAAGATTGGGCGAACGCCGAAAACGCGCTGGTCAACGCTTTGAATAAACGAGCAATCGCTTACGAAAGAATCGAAGGCGAAGCGGCGTTTTACGGTCCGAAAATAGACATCAAAGTCGAAGATTCAATCGGGCGTTTGTGGCAATTATCAACCGTCCAATTCGATTTCAATTTACCGGAACGCTTTGAACTGGAATTTACCGGCGAAGACGGACAAAAGCATCGCCCGATAATGGTTCACCGCGCTTTGTTCGGTTCGGTCGAAAGATTTTTCGGCGTGTTAATCGAACATTACGCGGGCGCGTTTCCCTTCTGGCTCGCGCCGGTGCAAGTTACGGTTCTGCCGATTACCGATAGAATCAACGATTACGCTGAAGCCGTTACGAAAGAATTAAAACAAGCCGGATTTCGCGTCGAAGCGAACTTAAAATCCGACAAAATCGGCGCAAAAATCCGTGATGCCCAACTCAACAAAGTTCCGTTTATGATAGTTTTGGGCGACAAAGAATTGGAAGAAAACGTCATCGCCGTCCGCGAACGCAAAGCGGGCGACATCGGTCAGATGAGTTTAGAAGAGTTTAAGAAAATGGCGCAGCAGTTAAAAGAAACTCGCGCTATCGGGTTTAGTCGGGAAGTGGGGGGGGTGGTGGGGGTGTGGGGGTTAGAGGTAGTATAATTTGTTTTTTTTTTTATTTTAATAAAGATAGAATTTTTT